>JADGNL010000047.1 GCA_017883495.1 Methanomicrobiales archaeon
AGCAGAACGGCATCCTCATCATCGACCCGTCGGAGCACCGCATCGTCGACGCGAACCCGTACCTCTGCGACCTGATCGGGCTGCCGAGGGAGGCGATCACGGGGCACGTCTGCCATACCTTCGTCTGTCCGGCCGAGCTGGGCAGCTGCCCCATCACCGACCTGCACCAGCGGGTCGATCACTCCGAGCGAGTGCTCGTCGCCGCGGGCGGGCTGAGGATCCCGGTTCTGAAGACGGTCTCGCGTGTCCGGTTCGGCGATCGGGAGTACCTCGTCGAGAACATCCAGGACATCACCGAACGCAAGGAGGCGGAGCGTGCGCTCAGGGAGAGCGAGGAGAAGTACCGGGCACTCTTCGCCGCCGAGTCGGACGGCATCTTCGTCATCGAGAAGGGGACGGGGACGATCCTCGACTGCAACGAGGCCGTCACGAGGATGTACGGCTATCGAAGGGACGAACTCGTCGGCCTGCCGAGCACGGTGCTCGCCGCCGAACCGGAGACGGCTCCGGCGATCCCGCAGGACCCCGCGGCCGGCGTCCCCGTGCTGCGCCACCTGCGAAAGGACGGGGCCGTCTTCCAGGTCGAGATCGCGGCAAGCGAGATCTCGCTCGAGGGGCGCGACGTGATCGTGGCCGCAGTCCGGGACATCTCGGACCGGCGGCGCGTGGAGGAGGCGCTCGCCACGGCGAACCGGAAGCTGAACCTGATGAGCAGTATCACCCGGCACGACATCAGCAACCAGATCTCCGTGATCAGGGGCTACCTCGAACTGCTCGGCGCGGACCGGGCGGAGCCGTCGCTGGACGAGTACATCGGGCCGATCGAGGCCGCCACGGAGCGGATGGAGGGAATCATCCAGTTCACCAGGACGTACGAGACCATCGGCGTGCAGGCTCCGGTCTGGCAGGATCTGACAGCCCTCGTGGAGATGACTGTGCACAGCGGTCCGGCCCGGCAGATCGCGGTCGAGCGCGCGCTGCCGGCCGGCGTCGAGATCTTCGCGGACCCACTCATCGAGAAGGTCGTCTTCAACCTCCTCGACAACGCCGTGCGCCACGGCGGAGCGCTCACCCGGATCCGGTTCACGGCCGAGATGCGGGGCCGGAGCCTCGTCCTGATCTGCGAGAACGACGGCACGCCTATTCCGGCGACGGAGAAGGAGCGGATCTTCGAGCGCGGATTCGGGAGGAACACCGGGCTCGGGCTCTTCCTCGCCCGCGAGATCCTCGGGATCACCGGCATCGCGATACGCGAGACCGGGACGAGCGGCGTGCGGTTCGAGATCACAGTCCCTCCCGACGGCGTCCGCCATCAGGGCGAGTCCGTCGAGTCGTCCGCACGGGCCCTGAGCTGAGCCGGGCTCACGCACGGTCGCGCGGCGCCGGAAAGCGCACGGTCACGTCCGGGCCCGCTGCCTCGAACGACGCGCCGGCCGAGCCGAACCGGCGCCGATAGGCCTCGGCCCGGCGGAGGCCGAAGGGCGGCGGCCCCGCAGCCTCTCCCTCGACGGCGAGCAGGGGCCGGCCGGCATCGAGCCCGCACTCGATCCGGATGCGGCGGTGGCCGGCGCCGACCAGGTCCTCGAGCAGGGCGTCGACGAGGTCGTCGAACCGGACCCGGTCGGCCACGATCGGAAGGGGACCCTTCGGCAGCGCGAGCTCGACGTCGACCTCGGCGAGAAGCGGCGGCGCCGCGAGCCGGCGGACCAGGGCCGCGCGGAAGGCCGCCTCGTCGTCGGCGGCGGCCAGCATCTCCTCGTCCGGGACCGCCGGCGCCCGGAGCGCATCGACCCGGGCGGCGACTGCGAGGTCGAGGTCGAAGGCCTCGGGGACGGTCCTCGGCCGGCCCCCGGTGACCACCGCGAGGAAATCGTCCGCGACCCGCCGCGCCCGCGCGAGCAGGGCCGCGTCCGCCGAGGCGGCGAAGGCGCTCTTCGCGAGGGCGGCATCGATCCGCCGCGCCGTCTGTACGCCCTTGAGCACGAACTCGATCCCGTGCCGCCGCCCGGCCAGGTACTCGTCCGCGAACCGGTTGAACGAGGCGAGGCAGGGCTCCACCGGATCCTCCTGCAGCGCCGCCTCGACGGCGTCGGCGGCCGCCTCCTCGCCGAGGGCCGAGAGGTGGTGGACGAGGGCCAGCAGCCGGCCGCCGATGAGGGCGAAGAGCCGGTCCGCCTCCTCCAGGAGCTCGAAGGCGACCACGCGGGTCGCGACCACCCGCTCGGCCGAGAGGGGGGCGATCGGCGGGAGAGCGGCGAGCCGCGTCCGCAGCCCCCGGAGCATGGCCGCGGCCTGCCCGGCGGACAGCGTGGCCCCGTGGCCGGGGCAGACGGTCTCGATCCCCCCCTCCGCGAGCAGCAGGTCGAGGCCCCGATAGGTCCGTCCGAGCGCGTCCCGGTCGAACCCCGCCACGCCGGCCACGCCGGGCTCGAGCGCGTAGAGGAGGTCGCCCACGAAGAGCGTCCGGCCCGCCTGGAGGAGGACGTGGTCCGGCGTGTGGCCGGGGGCCGAGTAGACCCGCCCGAGCTCGCGCACTCCAACCGCGAGCGGCTCCGAGGGGAGGGGGTCGGTGCCGGAAGCGCCGGAGGCGAAGAGCCTCCGGGAGACGGGGAATCCGGGCAGGGCGAGACCGAAGATATCGGCCGCCGTCCGGTGCACGTCCCCCGCGGCCAGGACGTCGGCCCCGATCGCGTGCGCGGCAAACTCGGCCCCCAGATCCGCCCCCCACTCCGGCGCGGTCGCCGCGTGATAGACGTGGTCGACGTGGCAGTGGGTGAATAGCACGACCGGCGGGGAGGCGGGGGCGAGATCCCCGGCCAGCGCGGCCAGCTCGTCCGCCTGGCGCGCGTCAGCGCCGGCGTCGACGATCACGGCCGCCCCCGCGAGGTCGAGGAGGTAGACGTTCGAGCAGCAGACGTCCGGTTTTCGGAGAAACGGGTA
>JADGNL010000048.1 GCA_017883495.1 Methanomicrobiales archaeon
AGTCCCGGTCCATGAGGGCCTACCGACAGAACGGGGGGGCCGGGGGGGTCGCCCTCGCCTTGGTTCTATTGCTCATGCGCGCGGCGGGAATCGTGCTCGATCAGGGGATTGCCAACGGTGAGATCGACGCGGTGCACTGCAGGTGAAAAGAGAGGGGGCGTCCCCGATCCTCAGAGGTGGTTGAACAACCAGACGACGTCGGCGAAGTCGATCCGGCCGTTGCTGTTGTAGTCGAAAGCGGCGATCGGCTCGTTCGCCCCGATCCAGGTCATCTGGTTGAAGAAGAGCACCACGTCCGCGAAGTCCGTTCTTCCGTTCCCGTTCGCATCCTCGTATAGACCGTCGCCGTTCGGGTCGAGCGGGGCGGTGCTGCCGCCCGGGAATGCGCCGGGCTGATCGGCCAGCAGGGCGAGACGGTCGAGGTTCATGGACCCGACGGGAAATAGGACCGTGAGGTTGTGCGGGCCCGCCGCCAGCATCCAGTGTTCGGGAGCCGCGGCATCCGCGAAGGTTTCGTACCCCCCGGTGTTCGGCACGGCGATCGTGAAGGCCGGTGCACCGTCCACGAGCACCTCCATCCGCGCCATCGCGTTGGGCGAGGCGACACGAGCACTGAGGCGATAGGCCGCCGTCCTGTTCACGGCGACATCGTACTCGAGCCATTCGCCGTTCCTGATGTAGGCGACCGTGTACCCTCCCGCGATGGCCTCGATATCGACGTCGTCGTGCCGGTACGCACCGCCGCTATTGCCGGGGGTCGTGTCGTAGTAGGCGACATTCTCGCCGCCGACGTTATAGTTCTCGGCCTCGACAACGCCCGGGATCGTTGCCGGCGTCGTGGTGGGCGTCGGAGTCGGGCCGTCCTCGTTCCAGCCGGCGAGCCGCGCGAAGAGCTGCCAGGCCGCGTACGCCTTCCGGTTCCCGTTCACATGCTCGGTGTGGGCCGGGTAGCAGTAGTACCAGTCCGTCCCCTCCGTGTGCGAGGCCTGCCATGCCTGCGCCCAGTTGCCCCCGTTGTAGTTGCATCCGTCGTCGGCCCCGAGCGCGAGGTACCCGTTTCCGTCGGGGTCGTACGACTCGATATCGGCGAAGTCGTAGAGAACCCGGTTGTGGCTCCGGCACCAGTCGCGGATCTGGTTGTTCCGCAGGTTCAGGTTCCCCGATACGCCCGACCCGTCGAGGTGGCCGGTCATGTACACGAACGTGACCGAGGGGTAGTCCTGCTCCAGCGCGTCCATGAGCGAGAGATAGGTGTTGATGTTCGCCTCGGACGCCCCCGAAACCTCGCCGCACCATGCCCACATGACGACGTTCACGTCGTGGTTCTCGGCCCGGTTCAAATACGTGCGCGTCTCGGAGGCCCACGTCGAGAAGTCCGGGTTACCGAGATCGCCGTCGGCAAAGTAATCGTTCAGGTCGAGCGCGCCGCCTGTCCCGCCGTCGTTGAAGGCGTAGGTCGACGGCGGCAACGGCGCGCCGGCGAACGATGTGAGACCGGTCAGGCCGCTGATCAGCTGCGAGCCATGCGAGGTGTGGCCGTACGCGATGTGGAGGGTCGCGGCTGCGTTCGCAATCGCGGAGGCAGGGACGGCCGAAAGATCGGTCGAGGTGTGGTCAACGACCAGCGGAGCGGTCCGGGCCGCCGCCGCCGTTCCGGCGAGCAGGACCGTGACGAGCACGGCGATCACAAGGAGACGCCGAAGGGCATCCATGGGAGAAGGATCGCCGATGAGCAGGATAAATCTGCCGAAACGCGCGTATCACGCCGTTACAAAAACGCAATACATATATTTGACGACTGTGCGCAAAGGTGCAGAGCGCCGCTCCGAACCGTCTCAGCGAGGCATAATGCCCGGAACGTTCGACCGGACCGATTCGAAGGCGGCGATCGCGCTCTCGGCCGGGGCAGAAACTCCGGCCGATCGGGCAAAGTCGCGGACGGCGGCATAGACGAGGGAACGCTCCCGCGCCGATTGGTCCGGGATGCCGGCTGCGACGGCGAGTGCCGGGTCCACGACCTCGCCCGAGCGTGCTTTGGCCGAGAGGTAGAACCCGAGGTCCCGGTTGTCGGGGGCCATTCCGCCCGCGCCGGCGGCGACGAAACCGGCTCCCGCGATTGCGGCCCCGAGCATGGCAAGCAGAAGGTACGGTGTAACTCCTTGCATCTTTTAAGGTATTCGTTGTCCTGGGATATAGCCGGCGCGGTCACTGCAGATGCATCCTATATACCCTTCTCTTCCTTTCGCACGTTGATCCGGTCCGGTTTCGGAAACTTCGCCTATTTAAAAGCGCGCGATGATCGTATCCATCGAAACGGCGATGCGCCGCGCCTCAGGTCTCTCTCCGCGGTCGGAGGCGGCCGACACGTACTGCCGCCGGTCTGAGAAAGTCCGGAATAGCCGGCCGATCCGGGGATTCCCGCCTTCTCCGGGGATTTTTATTCACCGATGAAGTTATCTAGGTTGGGTTGCCAAACTGGATCATACCGCGCTCGAGGCAGCGCACGTGATCCAGATGAGAACTATAACCGCCATACTGCTTTTAACCGGTCTCTGCCTGATGCTCGTTCCCCTGCACGCGGCGGCGGCAGGACCGACCATCATCGTCGCCGCAGCCGACGCAAGCGCGGGGTCCAAGGCCAACGCCCAGCTCTTCTGCAGCGGGAACAACGACGAAAAGATGATCAACGATGCATTCCTCCAGCTGGACCGTATCGGAGGCGGAACGGTCCAGCTGACCGAGGGGATCTACCATACGGCGAACTGGATCTATCCGACCGCAAACACGAACCTGATCGGAGCGGGTGAGGATCGGACGGTCATCAACGTCTACAACCCGACCCAGTACAACAACCCTATCCACTGCCAAGCCCCGAACGTCTACATCAAGGGCTTCACCCTCCGCGGCATGGGATCTTTCCTGATCCGGACGCACGACGTCACGGTCGAGGACGTCACGGTCACGAACGTAGATATCAACGGCGTTCGCCAGCCGGCAGGGACCAACGGGATGTTCTTCATCTGGGTCGATCGGCCCGGGGTCGGCGATATCACGTTCAAGAACTGCAAGGCGATCGACTGCAACACGCACGGGTTCAACATGAACGCGGCAGTGCCCGAGGGACAGGAGGGGGCGAGCCAGGACTGGACGATCAAGAACCTCAAGTTCCTCGACTGCCAGGCCATCAAGTGCGGGTACAGCGTGGCTGACGGCTCGAACTCCGACTTCTCGTGCGGTTTCGATATCCAGGAGTCGAACGCCCTCGAGAACGTCCAGCTGATCAACTGCCTCGCCGAGGACAACTGGGAGAACGGGTTCCACTGCGAGCCGGGCTGGTACCTCGGGACCAAGAACTTCTACATGGAGAACTGTGTCAGCCGGAACAACGGCCAGCGCAAGCCCGCCGATGCGCCGTACCGCGACTCTTACCTCTCGGGCTACTACATCCACCGGAATGCCGTCCTGAAGAACTGCGTCTCTGAGAACAACAAGAACGCGGGCTTCTTCGCCCACGACGGGTCGAACACGACCTTCGATGGCTGCATCGACATCGGCTCGACGTACGGGTTCAAAATAGTCAAGGGCTGCACGGACATCACGCTCAAGAACTGCTGGTCCAAGGACGCGAAAGAGTGGGCTTTCTGGGGCGCGTTCGGCACCAACATCCGGCTCGAAAACTTCCAGCAGATAAACATGGGCGGCAAGGCCGTCGATGGTGGAGCGGCGACGCAGTCCGACATCGGTTACTACTACCACGACCCGCAGTACCACCACTCCGTCTCGAACTCGTACTTCGACATCACCGGCTACGGTCCGATGATCGAGGTGCTGAACCAGGAAGGGACCGACAACACGTACGTTCTGAACCGCGCCTCGACACCGTACGCACTCCCGGCGATGCCGCAGATCGCGGCAAAGTCGATCCCGCCGCTCCCCGTCGCGGGTCAGGGTGGTATCACTCCGCTGGGCCCGATCGCCACGCTGGTCACGATCCAGCCGACACAGGTTATCCAGACGCTGCCGGTCGGCGTGATCTCCGCGCCCGGAGGGATCGTGACCGAGCCGACGATCGCACCGGCCGCCACCACCACCGCGAGTCGGTTCGGGCAGCGAAAGGTCTCGCCGCTCCTGGTGAAGCGGACCTCGAGAAGTGGCCAGGCTGTTGCGGTCACGGGCTCAGGCTCGCGCTCTCGTTCGGCGTTCGGGACCGTCCGCCCGGGGTCGTCGTTCGGCTCCTTCGGCGGCCGCTGGTATCCGATCAGCTGAATACCTTCTTTTTTTCTGCTCCCATCGAGAGAGAAAAGACCATATAGCGGGACCGCAGAGGACAGGTCGGGATAGATCATGGTGCGGACCGAATGGATTGCAGACGGGCAGCAGCTCGTGCGCGACCTCTCAGTCGAGGATGCGGCCGAGCTCTTCGCCGGCAACGACGAGGTAAGACAGCGTCTTGCGGGAGGGGAAGGGACCGGAAGGAGGGATCTCGTACTCCGACTGGATCACCTGAAGAAGCACGCATGGTATGCGGTCGGCGATACCCCGAATGCGGACTGGCGCGAGACGGACTACGCAACGATCCTCGGATGGGCCTGGGACCGCAGACTTCTGCTCGGCCCGCGAGACGCGGCCGTGTACGACAGGCTCGACCCGCGGATGCAGACGTTCATCTGCAACGGCGAGGTCTACGCAGTCAGCGACGACGGCATCGTGGTGGACACGGATCTTCAACGGAGCGTGACCGAGGCCGAGCTCAGGGTCGAGATGTCACTCGCTGGGGGCGCCGAATTCTGCGGTCCCGGGTGCCAGACCGAGTGAACGGTAGCGCGACGACCTCGCGGGGACCGCAGTTCGTATCGGAATCGGCGGACCTCCATATTTTTCTCAGTTCCGGTCGACGGATCGTCACGGGTACTTCTGCCATGACCGAAGGGCCGTACCGGGCCGGGCCGGTGCTCGACTGGTGCGAGGAGAACGGACTCGTCCCTGTCCCGTGCCACCCCGGTTCCAAGGCCCCGATCGGGGCGATCTCGAGCCGCGGTCTCTATGGCGGCGCGCCTCCGCCGCCGGCCATGCTGCGTGCGGCGTACGGTCGGGACCGCTTCGGCGCGGTCGTACGCGACTCGTTTCACCTGCCGACCCCCGAACGTCTCGAACGGATTCGGCGGTTCTGGCGGACGCCCGGGGTACGGCTCTGGGGCCCGGAGGCGGTCTCGATCTCGGTCGATATGAACTACCCGACCGCCGACGGGTTTCGCGCGGCCTGCCTCGACATCGACGACGATACCTGCCTCCCGCTCCTCGAACACCGCCCTTTCGACGCATGCCCGCTGGTTGCAGGCAGGCACGGGGCGAAGGCCCTCTTCAAGCTCGACCGTGAGGGAGCCCGGCCGCGGCCGATCACGCAGTTCGCTCCGGCGGCCAGAGGCTCCCCCGCCTTCGAGCTCTTCACCGGATCCAAGCACGCGCTCGTCTTCGGCATCCACCCGGCCTCGACACCCGAGGCCCCCGTGACCTACCGGATTATCCGGCATAAGGACCGGGCCCTTCCGATCCTCGGCTGGAGCGCCGTCTCGGCGGCGGCTCTCGGGTTCGCGAAGGAGCGGGGGCTCCTGATAAGAAAGGGCGCCGGGCCCGGGCTGGATCAGGCTGGGCTCGAGCGCTGGCTCTAGTCACTCCGCGTAGGTCCCGCTTCCGACGAACCAGTCGTCGCCGGCCATCGCGACGTAGACGTGCTTCTGCCAGACGCCCGGCCGACCGGGAAAATTGTTCGTGGTGTACGTCACGAAGCCGCCGCCATCGCCTGCGGCCTCCCGCATCTCGCGGACCGTCCTGACGCCGTTGGGGTCGGCGAGGTTCCAGTGGCTCGAACCGATGCTTCCCGGCTCCCCGGGGAGGGCCAGCACGGTCCCGTTCAGATCGTAGGCGAAGATGGCGCGTTCGCCCCGCACGAACGATCCGTTCGGGTCGCTGAAGGCCGCGAGAGCGCGCGCCTCCCCGTTCGCCTTCGCGTACTGCACGGCCTCCTCGACGAATGCGACCGTTTCGGCGGTGGGGTCGGGGTCGACGACCTGATAGACGCCCGACCCGAGCCACCAGTCACCAACCCGTTCGACATAGCCGAGCTTCGGCTCGGTCGCGTTGCCGTGGACGGGGTTGACGTACCAGAACCGGGCAAAGCCCGTACCGTTCCGCGCGGCCTCGCGCAGGTTCCGGATGAAGTAGGTGCCGCCCGCATCGAGCTCGTCGAGCCGGCTCTTCCCGACCAGCTGTGTCTGGAGCGGATGGGCGAGCGTGACGCCGTCGAAGTCGTAGGCGTAGATGTAGAGGTCGTTCTGGAAGAACGGGCCCGAACGATTCATGAACGCGGCGAGGGCGGCTTCGCGGCCGTTGGCTCGCGCGTATGCGGCCGCGTCGTGGACGAACGCGACCATCTGGGCCGTCGTATGGCCCGACGGGAGGATCGTGGCCGCCGTCGATGGCGCAGACGGCGTCACGTTCGAAGCCGGCGGGGCCGAGGTGCAGCCCGCGGCGAGCAGAGCGGCGAGGCAGAGGCAGGCAAGGACCGTGCGCATGGAGTGAGGTTGGCTGCCGAAGAGATATGAGTGATGCTTTGGCGCGCAGTTGTCGTACCGGCAGTCCGGCTCGAAGCGGGGACGGCCGGTGGATCATAAACGTTGATTGGACAACTGTTGCGTCATCAACCTTTATCTCCGCTGCGGATCCATGCTATTCTCACATCCGAGATACCATGTCCGACGAAATGCCGCTGGCCCGACTCTTCGGGATCGTACTCCAGCACCACTATGCCACCCTGAACGAGCGTCTGCGCCCGTTCGGGCTCTCCGCCGGACAGGTGCCGATCATGCTCCGACTCGCCGCCGGGCAGAACGTCACGCAGGAGGCGCTCGCCCGCCAGTTTCACGTCGACAAGGGCGCGGTCGCCCGCGCCGCACGCCGACTCGAGGAGGGCGGGTTCATCCGCCGGGAGATCGATCCCATCGATCGGCGGGCGGTCCGGCTCTTCCTGACCGCCGAGGGCGAACGGGTCGTCCCCGAGTTCGTCCGGTTCGGCCGTGAGTGGGAGGACGCCATCACGGCCGGGCTCGACGCGGACGAACAGGCGATGCTCCGGTCCCTCCTCGACCGAGTGGTCGGGACCTGCGCCGACGCGAGGTGCTGTCATGAGTGAGACCGGCGACCTCGAGAGCGGCTGCCTTCCGCGCCGTCCCGAGACGGCCGGCGTCGCGCTGCTCCGGGGAGATCCGAAGACCGCGATCATCCGCCTCTCATCCCCGATGATCGCGGCCATGCTCCTGATGTCGAGTTACAACATCGTGAACGCGATCTGGGTCGCGGGGCTCGGAGCGGATGCCATGGCCGCGGTCGGGTTCGTCACCCCGCTCTTCATGGTCCTGATGGGGCTCGGGAGCGGCCTCGGCGCCGGGGTCACATCGACGATCGCCCGTCGGATAGGGGCGTGCGATCGGCCTGGCGCGAACAACGCGGCGGTGCATGCACTCCTGCTGGTCCTCGTCATCGCCGCGGTGATCACGGTCCCGTTCGTGCTGCTGGCCGAACCGATCGCGGTCCTCTTCGGCGCGGGCGCGACTGCCGGCCTCGCAGCCGAGTATGCCAGGGTCATCTTCGCCGGCACCGTGCTTTTCCTCTTCGTGAACGTCGGGTACGCCGTGCTCCGCGCCGAGGGCGACTCGAAGCGGACCATGTACGCGATGGTCGCCTCGTCGCTCCTGAACATGGTCCTCGACCCGGTCCTGATCTACGGGGCGGGGCTCGGGGTCGCCGGTGCGGCCTGGGGTGCGGTCATCTCGATCGGGATGGTCACGGGGATCCTGCTCTACTGGTTCTTTGTGAAGCGCGACACCTACCTCTCAATCCGGTGGGCCGACTTCGTCCCCGACCGCCGCGTGGTCGTCGATATGCTCCGGGTGGGCCTGCCGGCCTCGCTCGAGTTCGGGATGATGGCGGCGCTCGCGATCATCGTCAACTGGATGCTCGTGCTCACGGCCGGCACGGACGCGGTCGCCGTGTACACGGCCGGATGGCGGGTCGCGCTCTTCGCGGTCATCCCGATCGTCGCGATCGGGACCTCGGTGGTCGCCGTGGCCGGCGCCGCATACGGGTCGCGGCAGTTCGAGAAGCTCCGGGTCGCCCACCGGTTCGCCACCGGGCTCGGGTTCGGGCTCGGGCTCGTCCTCAGTGCGATCACCTTCGTCTTCGCCCAACCGATCGCCTCGATCTTCGCTTACGCCCCCGAGAGCGCGCCGCTCGCACCGACGATCGCGGCCTTCCTCGGGACGATGTGCTTCTTCTTCCCGTTCGTCGCGCCGGGGATCGTCTCGGGCTCGATCTTCCAGGGAACCGGCCGGGGAGTCTACTCCCTTGTCGTGAACATCTTCCGGAACCTGGTCTTCATCGCGGTCTCGGCCTACCTGCTCGCATTCGTCTTCGGACTCGGCGAGGCCGGTGTCTGGTGGGGGATCGTGGCAGGGAACATGATGGGCGGCACCTTCGGCTTCCTCTGGGCGCGGTTCTACGTAAACCGGACGATCCGGCTCGGCGGGACCGTGCCTCCGGCCGAGCCCCCCCGCGAGCGCCTCGCATCGGCGGAGGGGGGCGTCTGGCCCACCTCCGGCTCCTTCGCCGGAGACGAATAGATCAGACGGAAGACGGAATGAGGGGGTCGGACGATACCCCCGCCAACGCCCGAGGTCCGGGATTCTCGCGGAGGCGGACACGCCCCTCGGCACAGGGGCAAGGTCGTGCTCGATGAGATCGAACCCTGCATGTTTGATCGAGGAGAAAAACCGGCAGAGAGCGTGGCGGGGGGGTAACCCGATTGCATCTCCGCGAGCTCCGATCCTTCAGTACCCGGGGAAGTACTCGTGCCGGACCCTATCGTCGGCCACTCCCATCTCTCTGAGGATGGCGGTCACCGCGTCGACCAAGGCCGGCGGGCCTGAGACGTAGAAGCCCCGACCTCGCACGTCGGGCACCACCTTCTCGACAAAGGCCCGGTCGATCCTGCCCACGTGCCCGGTCCAGCCGGGCGCCGGCTGGGTCACGGTTACGTGCGCGGAGAAGAGCGGGTTCGTCCGCTGCAGCTCGTCGAACTCCTTGCCGAAGAGGATCTCCTCCTCAGTCCTGGCTGAGTACAGGAGCGTGATCCGGGTCAGCAGGCGAGTGTCGGTGGCGTATCGGGCCATGCTCCTGAGCGGAGTGACGCCGATACCTCCTGAGATGAAGACCACGTCCTCGTCCCGGGCGTCCAGGGTGAAGATGCCGTACGGCCCCCGGACTGTCGCCTCGTCCCCGGGGACGAGCGCTGCCAGGGCGTCCGCGAAGGGGTGGCCCGTCAGTCCCTTCGTCACCTCGAGAAACGGCTCGGTCGGGCTGCTCGAGATGGTCAGGTGCCGGGTCAGCGTCTCCGTCCCCCTTTTGAGCTCGATGAACATGAACTGGCCGGCGAGGTACGAGAACCCCGGCGGCCGCTCGAACCTGACCGAGACCGCGCGAGGCGACCGGTGCACCATGTCCGTGACGCGAGTCCGGTACTCCTGTGCAATGTCCATGAGGCCGTTTTCTCGTGCGGAGCAGTAAACCGTTGCGGTGCGACGCGTTCACCGCGTCCTCCGGAGCCGGTCGATCCGCCTCAGACCCACGGACGGATGTGGGATCCCTGGAATGAGGACAGGCCGCAGGTCGGGCATGGGCGGATGCCATGGAAAGCGTCGAGGTACCGCGTCACGGCGAGCACGAAAGTCGAGTGACTCCAGGTCAGGGGCGCGACCGAGAGCGGCGCACCCGTCCGCGGATCGAGCTGCTCGGGCATCAGACCCGCGCGGGTGGCGTGGCTGCAGACCCACTCCAGGAGTGAGAGGGCCCGCGGCAGATCCCCGAGCCCGATGTACCACTCGGCCAGCCAGAGCGTGCAGATCGGCCATGGGTTGCCGGGCAGACCCGGATCGTCGCCGTTTCGCTGGTACCGGTCCAGCTCGTATCGGGCGACGCCGCCGATCCCCGCGCGCACACCCAGCCGGGCCTCGACCACCTCCATCGTGGCATGCACCCGCGGATCGTCCGGAGGAAGCAGGCCAAACGCGAAGACGCCGTAGGCACTCGCGTCGACCGTCCTGTCCGGGACGAGGCTGCCGTCGACGTCGAACCGGACGGCCTTGAGAAAACGGCCGGACCCATCCTCGACGAGGTGTGCGAGGGCTGCTGCCTTGACTTCGGCGGCAGCCTCGCGATACCGGGCCACGCGGTGCGTGTCGCCCAGCAGGGTGGCGATGCGCGAGGCGGCGAGGAGCCCGGCGTGGACCGCGGCTACGGTGAAGGTGAAGATGCCGTGCTGCTCCTCCCACAGGTCGTAGCTCGGAAGCGGCAGCCCTGTCCCCGGATCCCGATACCGGACCAGGAACTCGGCCGCCGGGACGACAAGCGGATCGTAGAGCGAGATGACGAACTCGATGTCGCGGACTCGGTCGTAGTGGTTCCAGAGCGCATGGAGGACGAGCGCGGTCTCGTCCTCCTGGATCGGATACTGCGCCGCGCCGCCGAGGTCGATCCAGGGGTGCCAGGTCGAACCGAGGGTGCCGTCGGGGTGATATTTGTGGAAGAGGTACCCCTCGGGCGTGATCGTCCGCTCGCAGAACCGGAAGAACCGCCGGGTCACGCCGTAATATCCGGCCGCGTCGAGGCCGATCGAGACGAAAGCGCCGTCCCGCGGCCAGGCATACGCGTAACTATCGTGGTTGAAGGAGTAGATGTCCGAGTCGCACGAGCCGAGGATGGCCCCCCGGTTATCGATCTGCGTGCGAAGCACGAGCAGGCTGCGCTTGAACGCGTCCACGACGACGGGCGGCAGGTCGGCGAAGTCGATCTGGCTCTTGTTGACCCAGATCCGGTAGACCTGGTCGGCCTGATCGAGGAGCTCTCCGGGCCCACTCGCCCGAACCCGGCGGTGCAGGGCGGTCACCTCGTCCATGGACATCCCCGTGCAGAGCCAGTAGTGGAGCGTCGAGGATCCGACGGGCCCCAACCGGGCGTTGAGACCGATCGTCGAGTCGACCGATCCGTGCGCCACGGGGTTGCGGCTCAGTGTCCCGTCCTCCGCATCGACCCACGTGCCCCGCGAGGCACGGGTCTCGGCCGTCCCGACGGCGTACTGATCGAGCCCCGGACCGTCGCCGTGTCCTCCCGCAAGGATGTACCGGTCCTTCCGGTAGTGGATCACCGCGTCCTCCTGCGGGTGATAGAGGGCCGTGACCCCGTGCGACGACTCGTGGACGTGAAGGTCCTGGGCGAAGAAGAGGCGGAGGTCGTGCGCTCCGCCATCGGTGCTCCGCGCTGTGATTTGGCGGAGGAAGATCGTATAGAGCGGGTGGACCGTGTCGTTGACCGTCAGTTCGACAGGGAGCGCCGGAGGCGTCAGTACGACCTTGCTCACCAGCGAGTCAGGGTGGTATGCAATGGATCGTTTCCGGTGTTCATCGACCCAGGAGAAGTGCCCCGTCCACCCAGACGCCGAACCGACACCGGTGGCCACCGACGTGATTCTCCATGCCGACGAAAGGGAAGTAGAGGTCGCGGATCGAGAGGTCGGCATCGAGTGTGACCATCAGGTCCCCGTTTCCGAAGCAGAGTTCCCGAGGCATCGGTCCGTTCCGGGCATCCCTCTGTTCCGGGTGGATGATAACGGTTCCCTCGAGGCGCGGGAAGACGCGACAGCCCGGGCAGCGCGGCGGACGGTCCCGCTTTCCGGTTGCGGGAGGGCGGATCCACGGCGGAGGGGTCGATCTCACCGTCGCCGATGAGGGCCGGCGCCATGAAGAAGAGCATCCGCCAGCACGGGCGGTCCTGCAGGCCTTGCCGGATGAGGGGGGGCCGGAGCCCCGCTCACCTCGTTACTGGACGATGAACTGCCCGGTCATCGTGGTCGGGTGGACATCGCACCGGAAGAAGTACGTCCCCGGCGTGCTCGGCGCGGTGAAGGTGTAGGTCGTGGTCCCGGGGCCGTTGACGATCTGGCCTTTGAAGATCGCAGTGCTTGCCGACGCGTCCGTGTATACGGCGAAGTTGTGCGGCACGCCCGAGTCCATGTTGTTGAAGGTGACCGTGACCTGCGCCCCGGCCGGGACGGTGATCGTGCTCTTGTCGAACTTGACGTTCTGAGCCACGAGGGTGATGGCCGTGGGCTGGCCGCCGGCTCCGCCGGACGTCGTCTGCACCGCTGTCGTGGGTGCGGTCGTTCCAGTGGTCGTGGTGGTGGTGCATCCGGCGAGGAGCGCGCTGCCGAGCACCAGGCCCGCCACTGCAAGAATCAGTATATACCTTCGCATATCCGGAGAGAAGGGCCGCAAGTATAAAAGGTTTATTGGAAATAAGGCTATACGTGTCGCAATAGCAAAAGGAGAGGAGAGGTGAGGGTTGTCCCCCCGTAGTTCCTCACGTGACGATGAACTGTCCCGTCATCAGTGTCGGATGCACATCGCACCGGAAGAAGCAGGAGGGATGATCGTGGTGGTGCCGGGGAGAACGTCGAGGCATGGGAGTTGGATAAGGAAAACCCTTAAGCGCCGGACAGGCATCCTGGTGCGTATGAAGACATGGTGCATCCTTACGGGGCTCGCCCTGATCTGCGCCATGCTCATCGCGGGGTGCGTGGGCCCTCGGCCGCCCGGCGGAAGCTCGGGTTCCGATACGCAGACCATCGTCGCCCAGGTATCGGTCACCCCGACACTTCCCGCGGGTTCTCCGGCCGTTCTGATCGTCGATCCTCCGTTCGACGGCGGCGTCTCGTCCGGGATTGTGACGGTCTCCGTGCAGGTGACGGGCTTCGCCCTGGTTCCTCCGGGCGGCCCGAACAGACCGGGCGCGGGCCATCTCGTCTTCTATCGCGACGTCACCCCGAAGACGGTGCCTGGAGAGACCGCG
>JADGNL010000049.1 GCA_017883495.1 Methanomicrobiales archaeon
CAATCGCTCGCGGAGACCGCAAAAGAGCTCAACGTCGTGATCTCCAAAGAGCGGCGGGTGGAGTACATGAATCCGGCCGCCGAGGCGTGGTTCGGAATCACGTGGCACCCCACCCTGCCCGTCACGACGCTTGTCCCCGAGTTCGGTGGCGAGCTCTTCGATGAGGCGATGTCGACCGTGAACCAGCAGCGGTCGCTTCGCCGCGAGCTGCGGTTCGATCGTGAGGGCGACCCCAGGATTCTTGACGCCACGATCATCCCGGCTATCAACGATCAGGGAACCGTCAGCGGTATGACCATGATTGCTCACGACGTGACCGAGCAGCGCCGGCGCGAGGAGGAGCGGCTCCGTCTGGCACGGCTCGAGACCCTCGGCGCAGTGGCGGCGTCGGTCTCCCACCAGTTCAACAACCTGATGACGATCGTGCAGGGCAACCTGATGCTCGCCCGGCAGATGATCGATGACCCCAAGATGACCCTGCGCTTCATTGGTATCGCGGAGGAGGCAGTTGGCCGGGCTCAGATCGAGACCAACAAGCTGGTCACCTTCGCTCACGGCGGCGAGCCGATCCTGCAGCAGATCGCAATACAGAAGGTGATCGGGGAGGCCATCCGGGTCGGTGTTCAGGATCCGGCCAGCGAGGTCTCGGTCGTCGTAGATGCGCCCGCCTTGATGATCGTGGTCGATCGACGGCAGCTCGTGGGCGCGCTCTCGGAGCTGATCCGGAACGCGCGCGAGGCGACCACGGACGGGGGGATCGTGACGGTCCGGGTGGGCACGACGATTCCGTGGACGTCACCGGCACCGGACCTCCCCCCCGGCGAGTACATGGAGATCGCGATCTCGGACACCGGACAGGGGATCCCGGACACTATCCGGGACCGGGTCTTCGAGGTGACCTGCACGACCAAGGAGGCGGCGTGCGGCATCGGGCTGCCGCTCGCCCGGTCCGTCGCGAGGAAGCACGGCGGCGAGGTGCGGATCGCGGTGTCGGGCCCGGAAGGGACGACGGTCTCGATGCTGCTGCCGATCCAGAGAATGGCCACGACCGGGACCTTCCTCTCGCGGAGCCCGGCATGACCGTCCGCATCCTGGTCATGGACGACGAGGTGCAGATCACCGAGCTGATCCAGTTCTGGCTGACCCGCTGCGGGTACGATGTCGCGGTCACGTACGATGGCGAGGCAGCCATCACGGTCTTTGCGGACGCGCAACGGCAACAGCAACCATTCGATGTCGTGATCCTCGACCTGATCGTACCCAGAGGCCTCGGCGGACAGGCCACACTGGGGCGACTCCGCGAGCTCGCCCCCGAGGTTCGAGCGATCGTCTGCTCGGGCTACGCTCACGATCCGGTCATGGCCCTGTATGAGACATACGGCTTCGACGGGATCGTACCGAAGCCCTTCAAACTCAGCGACCTCGGGGATGAAGTCGCGCGCGTCGCATCGCTTCCGGCCAACCGCCGCGACAGTCCGCCGACAGAGGACTGACATCCCCGGCGCGGTGATTGTCGCCGTATATCCGATCGCCGGCAGTACCCCGATCGGAGTTGCGAGCGAGCCCTCTTTCGACGCGGATCGCGCTTGGCCCCTCCGGACCGAATCCTTCGATAGCCGTTCCGGCAACGCCGGTCGCCCTTCGGGGAGGGGGCATGGAACCCTCCACTCTCTTCACGACAGCGGTCGGCACCGCCCGACACGTAATTCGGCGGGGATCTCGTGGGGCACGACCGATGCAGCCGCGGCTCTCCATCGAGACGCTCCGCTCAGGGATTGGATAGGTGAAAAAGAGGGTCGATACGCGGAGTACGCCCCGGCTGGGACTCGTACCCAGGTCAAAAGCTCCGGAGGCTTCTAGGATATCCTCTACCCTACCGGGGCCCCCTCTATGGTAAGCCCTGATCCTATAAATAAGATCAAGAGGGTGCAGTTACGCCGCATCGCCCCTGAACTGGTGCCAGATGCGGCAGGCCCCCTCGTGGCTGACCATGCACGGCCCGACAGGCGTACGCGGGGTGCAGGCGCGGGAGAAGAGGCGACAGTCGGGGGGAGAGGCCACGCCCCGGAGGACACGGTCGCAGATGCAGGCCGTCGCCTTCGGCGTCGGGGCGATACGGATGTCGAAGCGCTCCTGCGCGTCGTACCGCCGGTAGGGCTCCCGGAGACGGAGGCCCGACCCCGGGATGACCGGGAAGCCGCGCCACTCCACATCCGCGGGCTCGAAGACCTCCGCGAGCAGGGCGCGGGCCCTCGGGTTGCCATCGCGCGTGACGGCGCGGGGATAGGCGTTCTCCACCGCAGCCCGCCCTTCGCCCACCTGCCGCGTGAGCATGAGCAGGCCGAGCAGCACCTCCTCGGGCTCGAAGCCCGCGACCACCTGCGGAACCGGAAACTGCTCGTACTCACGGTAGCCGGTGACGACGCAGACGTGGCCCGGCAGGAGGAAACCGTCGAGGGCGGCCTCCCCCTGCTCGAGCAGCCACGCCATCGCGGGCGGCACGAGGCGGTGGCAGCAGAGGATCGAGAAGTTCTCCGGCGGGTCGGACGCGAGCGCGGCCGCGACGGTCGGGGCCGTGGTCTCGAACCCGACCGAGACGAAGACAACCTCGCGGTCGGTCCCCTCCGCACACTCGACCGCCTTGTGTACGCCCTGGACCACGCGGACGTCTCCGCCGCAGGACTCGAGGGAGCCGCCCGTCCCGGGCACCCGGAGGAGGTCGCCATAGGTCGCGACGATCGCGCCCCGTCGTGCGAGCTCGATGGCCGCGTCGATCTCGCCCTGCGGCGTGATGCAGACCGGGCAGCCCGGGCCCATCACGATCCGGAGGCCTTTGGGGAGCACGGACCGGAGACCGTGGCGGGCGATCGCGGCCTCGTGGGTGCCGCAGATGTGCATGAAGTTCAGGTCTCGGCCGGCGGCGGCGACCGCCTCGCCCAGCGCCTGCGTCACCTCTCTCAGGACTGCCATGTGCTCGTAATTTTTTATTCCCCGGGACCATAAGGTGTAGTATCCGATGCTCTTCGCCACGCTCTCCCCGACGGGGGACATGATCGCCGGCCTCGTGCTCGCGACCGGCATCGTGCTCGCGGGCGTGGCCGCCGGCGTCGCCGTTTTTGCTGGGATTTCGCGTATCGAGGAGCGGATCGAGGGCTGGCCGCGCACCGGGCCGCGTATCGTCGCGAATATCCTGATCGCGGTGAAGTGGCCGCTCCCGATCGGGATCCTTGCGGCCTCGATCTTTATCGCCCTTCGGTTCGCGCTCGGGCTCGACCTCGTCTATCCTCAGCTCGGTGACCCGCGGTACCCGGTCGCGGTCGCCATCGTGCTCGTGGCCTGGGGCGCCGCCAACATCTTCGCGCGCCTAGCCGGGGCCTACGGCAGACAGATCATCCCGACCCCCGAGGGCGAGGGCGATACCCGCATGGCCGACCTCGTTGGGGTCGGAGTTCGGTACCTGATCTGGTTCATCGCGGCCCTCTACCTCCTGAACTACCTCGATATCTCGATCACCCCCCTCCTCGCGGGAGCCGGAATCGCGGGCATCGCGATCGCACTCGCTGCCCAGGACCTCCTCTCGAACCTTTTCGGCGGCGTGATCATCCTCCTCGACAAACCGCTCGGCGTGGGCGACAAGGTCAGGATCGACCCCTACATCGGGACCGTGACGCGCATCGGCCTCCGATCGACCCGCATCCGGACGCTCGACGGGCTCGTTGCCACCGTCCCGAACTCGCGGATCACGACGAACATCGTGGTCAACTACACGGCAGGGACGGCACGGGCCTTCGTGCAGGTGCCCGTGACTGTCGACTACGCGACACCCGTCGCGGAGAGCCGACACGTGCTGGAGGAGATCGCCCGGGCGGCCCCGGCCGTCGCTCCGCCCACAATGGAGCTCGGCGAGGGCGCCGTCCAGATCGGAGAACTCGGCCGCTTCGGCCCGGTCTTCATCCTGACCTTCTCCGCGCGCGACGATACGGACCCGCTCGCCGTCAAGGACGCGGTCTACGCGCTCGTCGCGGAGGCCGTGCGGATCGGGCGGCTCACGATCGGGTTCGGACAACGACCGGCCGCCCGGATCTCGCTTTCCGATTTGGGCCCATCATCCGGAGACGGAGAAGTACCGGACATGGCATCCCAGCGGTAATTCCCGGATGGCGCCGGGTTAACCGTGATCCTCCGACTTCACGGGGAGGCCGGAGCCTGCGAGGCCGCGCCGCGCGAGAAAGACGAAGAACGGGAGTGCGACGGCGCAGACCATCCCCGAGAGGTAGAAGACGTCCGGGATGCCTTTCCGCTCCATGACCAGGCCCGAGAGCAGGAGCGATACGATCATGCCGACGCCCATGGCCGTGTTCGAGGCGCCCATGACCGCACCCTGGCCGACGGTTCGACCGGCGATTGTGACGATCGCGGTGACGGCCGGGAGGGAGACGCCGCCGCCGATCCCTATGGGGAGGGCCGCGAGAAGGAGCGCGGGGAACCCCGAGAGGGATGAGGAGAAGCGTGTCCCCGATGAGGGCCGTGCCCCCCACGATCAGGACCGTCTTGTCGTACCGGTCCGCGAGCCGCCCCGACCACCGCTGGAGGACCGAGGTCGAGAGGGACGAGACCGAGATCACGAGCCCGGTCTCGGCGGTGGAGAGGCCGTACGCGAGCGAGGCGATCAGCGGGACGAAGACCATGAAGGTGCCGTTCGCGAACGCGGTGATCAGCTGGAAGTCGACGGCGGCGCGCACAGCTGGGGCCCCGAAAACACGCTTGCCGGATAGGGGCGGTCTCGGGCGCGGGCCGGGCTCGGGCACGAAGGCGATGCGGACCGCGACCGGGAGGAGCGAGAACGCGGTCATCGCGAGGAAGACGGCGGCCACCCCGGCCGTCGCACTGATCACGCCCCCCGCGAGAGGCCCGATCCCCATGCCCGGGTAAAGCGAGATCGAGAACGTGCCCATGTGGCTCCCCTCGGCCCCGACGGCAGAGAGGTCGGCGATGTAGGCCATCGCGATCGGGATCACCATTGCCGAAGCCATGCCGTGGACAACCCGGACCGCGATCAGCGCGGCTACCGAGTCGGCGGCGAGGTACGCGAGCGAGAGGACGGTGTAGAGGGAGAGGCCGAGGACGATGAACCGCTTCCGGCCCGGCGGTCCGAGAGCCGGCCGAAGACCGGCATGAGCAGGGCGCGCGAGACCGAGAAGCCCGAGAAGATCGCGCCGATCTCGAGCCCTGTGGCCCCGAGGGTCTCGGCGTATCGGGGGAGGAGCGGGATCACGATCCCGAGGCCGAGCATGGCCGAGAAGACCGCGACGAAGAGGGCGCGATAGGCCCTGCCGCCCTCTGCCGGTGCCGTGACGCGCACGGGCAGCAGTCCCCGGGGCGGTCCATAAGCGTTGCTGCAGGCGGGAAGATTTATCCCCGTCTTCCGCCCCCTATGGGGAGAGGACGACCGGTGACACTCCCCAGGCAGAAGACCAAGATCGTCTGCACCCTCGGACCTGCATCCTCGGATGAGGAGACGATCCGACGGATGATCGATGCCGGCATGAGCGTGGCCCGGCTGAACTTCTCGCATGGCACGGTCGAGGAGCATGCGCGGCAGATCGAGGCCGTCCGCCGGGCGGCCGACGCTGAGAACCGCGTGATCGGGATCCTGATCGACCTGCCCGGTCCGAAGATCCGGCTGGGCCTGCTTCCCGTCGAGCCGCTCGAGATCGAGCAGGGGGCCGAGGTCGTACTGACCACGGACCCGTGCCCTGCGGACCCAACCATGATCCCGGTCGACTACGATCCGCTCCCGTCGCTCGTGGGGCCGGGGAGCCTGCTCTACATCAACGACGGACTCGTCCGCCTCCGGGTCCTCGAGGCGGGGGGAAAAGAAATCCGGGCCGAGGTCATTGTCGGGGGCTCTCTCGTTTCCCGTAAGGGGCTGAACGTCGCCGACAGCGTCCTGCCCGTGGATGCAGTGACCCCTCGCGACCTCGAACTGATCGAGGCTGGCCTCGCCCTCGGCGTCCACACCTTCACCATCTCGTTCATCGAGCGGGCCGAGGACATCCGGATAGCCAAAGCGCATGCGGCATCGCTCGGCCACGAGATCACCGTGATTGCCAAGATCGAACGGAAGGCCGCGGTCGACCATATCGACGAGCTGCTGGCCGCCGCGGACGGGGTCATGGTCGCCCGAGGTGATCTCGGCGTGCAGATCCCGATTGAACAGGTGCCCGTGGTCCAGAAGCGGATCATCCACGCTGCGAACAAGGTGGGTCTCCCCGTGATCACGGCCACCCAGATGCTCGAGTCCATGACGGAGAGCCTGCTCCCGACCCGGGCCGAGGTGACCGACGTGGCGAACGCGATCCTGGACGGGACCGACGCCGTGATGCTCTCGGCCGAGACGGCGAGCGGGTCGTACCCGGTCGAGAGCGTCGCGATGATGTCGCGCATCGCGCTCGAGATCGAGGGCGAGCGGCGGACGCTCGGGTGCGGGCACCTGCTCGAGGACCGGATCCGCGAGAGCTACGGCCGGGAGTCGATCGCGGTCGAGGACGTGGTCTCGCTCAACGTGATCGACGCCGTGCGCGCACTCGGGCCGCGCTTCATCCTGACGCCGACGCGTACGGGCCGGACACCTCGCCGGATCTCCCGGTTCCGGCCCGAGCGCTGGATCCTCGCGTTCACCCGCGATCCCGCGGTCCAGCGATTTCTCACCTTCACGTATGGCTGCTGCCCGTTCCTGATGGAGACCGAGCGCAAGGACTGGCACGACCTGATCTTCGAGACCGTTCGGTCCCTGGGGTTGGCCTCGTCGGGCGACCTGGTGATCCTGACCGAAGGCGTCGCGCCCGGTCCCGTGGGGACCACGAACTCGCTCAGGATCGTGACGATCGAGTGAAGGGGGTCCACGCGTACTCGCGGAGCACGCTCCAGGAGCGCAGTTTCTCCTCGAAGCGCGTGCCCGCGTTCGCAGGGCTCGTCGACGGTAGGATAGCGATCCGGACGGACGGCGCGACGGCGCGGTCGTGGAGGGCGCGCTTCAGGAACCGCTCGGCCGTGCGACCGTTGACCGCGACGAGCCGGACCGACGGATGAGCCGCGAGCCAGCCCGCGACATCGGCGAGCACGGGGTTGCGGATGGTGTGATCCATGGACCCCGCCTGGCGACAGGCATCGACCGTGTCCCAGAGCGCGACCCCGCGTTCGTTCAGGGCCGCCACACGCTCGCGATACGGCAGCGTCCGCGGGATTCCGAAGAGCGCCTCGACGATCGGCCAGAAGTGGTTCTGCGGGTTCGCGTAGTAGGCCCGCTCGCGCCGCGCGATCACGCTCGGGAAGGTCCCGAGCACGAGCACGGTCGGGTCGGGCCCGGCCTCGGGGGCGAGGGCCGGCAACAGGCCGTCCTCCGCGTCCGGCGGCCCGGCCATCCTCACTCGATCTCGGGCTGCGGCGTCGGCGGCTCGGGGACGATCGGCTCGGGGGGCGGAGGATGGGGCTGGGGGACAGGGTTGGGCGCCGGCTGCGGCGTCGGTGTCGGAACCGGCGGCGGAGTGGGCGGCGCCGGATCAGGGTCGGGCTGGGACATTCCGGGATGTATAGACCTCATACGACCTCCAATTGTCCTGTTCGGATATAAGAGTGCGCTCGGTTTACCGGCGGGTCGGCCGCCGGCGCGAGGAGAGAACGCCGAAGCGCGAGAACGCGTCGGTCTCCACGAGGTAGCCGGAACCGCATCGCTCGACCTTCAGGATGCCACTCGATATCAGGAGCCGAACCGAGGGTTCGTCCGTGTGCATGACCCGGGCGAGCTCCGCGATCGTGTAATACTGCTCCATGGCTCACATGATCTGCTCCCG
>JADGNL010000050.1 GCA_017883495.1 Methanomicrobiales archaeon
GCGCGCGTCCCGCTCGGACTCGGTCAGGTGGTAGATGTTGACGTCCGTCGAGTCCCCGGGGTCGGTCTTGTTCCGGATCCCGTCGAGGCCGGCCGCGAGCATGGCCGCGAACGTCAGGTACGGGTTGCACGTCGGGTCGGGCGAGCGGAACTCGGCGCGCGTCGACATGCCGCGTGCGGCCGGCACGCGGATCAGGGCCGAGCGGTTCGCGGTCGACCAGGTGATGTACACCGGTGCCTCGTACCCGGGCACCAGCCGCTTGTACGAGTTGATGGTCGGGTTCGCGATCCGCGTGATCGCCGGCGCGTGGGCGAGGAGGCCGCCGATCCAGTGGCGGCAGGTCTCCGAGAGCCCGCGGTCGCCGTCGGCGTCGTAGAAGACGTTCTTGCCGTCCTTCATGAGCGACCCGTGGATGTGCATCCCGGTCCCGTTGATCCCGGCGATGGGCTTGGCCATGAAGGTCGCGTGGAGACCCTCGCGGAGCGCGATCGCCTTGGCCGCGAACTTGAACGTGATCACCCGGTCGGCTGTGACCAGCGCGTCCGCGTACTTGAAGTCGATCTCGTGCTGGGACTCCGCGACCTCGTGGTGCGAGGCCTCGATGTCGAAGCCCATGTCCGTCAGCGCGAGGACGATCTGGCGGCGGACGTCCTCGGCCGCGTCGTTGGGCGCGAGGTCGAAGTACCCGCCGTAGTCGACGAACTGGGTCGTGGGCAGACCGTTCTCCATCGCGAAGAGGAAGAACTCGAGCTCGGGGCCCGTGTTGAAGGTGAAGCCGAGCTTCGCCGCCTCGGCGATCGTCTTCCTGAGGATGTACCGGGGGTCGCCCTCGAACGGCTTGCCGCCGTAGGTCTCGAGGTCGCAGATGAAGCGCGCGACGCGCCCGTTCTCCGGCCGCCAGGGGAGGATCGCGTAGGAGGTCGGGTCCGGCTTGAGGAGCATGTCCGACTCCTCGATCCGGCAGAAGCCCTCGATGGAGGACCCGTCGAACCAGATCCCCTCGGTCAGGGCCTTCTCGGCCTGCGTCGCGGGGATGGCGACGTTCTTTGGCAGCCCCTGGATGTCCGAGAACTGGAGCCTGATGAACTTCACCAGGTCCGCATCTATCCGTTCTAGCAGCTCTGACACGACGTCGGTCGACATACTGGAAGAGAGCTTCTAGCCAATCCTATATATTCTCTTTCTAACATACCTGATAGGCGCAGAGTACAGATCGCTGTACTCCTTCCACGAGGTTTTCGGTTCATGTGCGGGATTATCGGTGTGATCGACCGGGGACGCGAGACGATGGACGGCTCGGCGATCCGGCGTGCGCTCTCCATGATGAATGAACGGGGCAGCGGAGAGGGCGCGGGGTACGTCGCGTACGGCATCTACCCCGAGTTTCGCGACTACTTCGCCCTCCACGTCTTCTTCGACAACATCCACGAGACGAAGCCGAAGGTCGAAGCCCTCCTCAACGAGTGGGGCCAGATCGTCCACGACGAGAAGATCCCGACCCACGATACGCCCCGTCTCCGCCAGGTGCACATCCCCTGGCGCTACTTCTTCAAGCCGGACGTGCACCTGATGCCCCGCTCGACCACGCCGGCGGAGGAGATCGTGACCGAGCTCGTGATGCGGATCAACACCGCGATCGACGGCGCGCTCGTCTTCAGCTCGGGCCGCAACCTCGGGGTCTTCAAGGCCTCGGGCTGGCCCGAGGAGGTCGCGGACTTCTACCGGATCGAGGACTACGAGGGGTACTGCTGGCTCGCGCACAACCGCTACCCGACGAACACGCCGGGCTGGTGGGGCGGCGCGCACCCCTTCAACCTCCTCGACTGGTCCGTGGTCCACAACGGCGAGATCACGAGTTACGGCACGAACCGGCGGTACATCGAGTCCTTCGGGTACAAGTGCACCATGTTCACCGACACCGAGGTGGTCGCGTACCTCGTCGACCTGCTCGTACGCCGTCATGGATTGCCTGCGGAGCTCGCCGTCACGGCCCTCGCGCCGCCGTTCTGGGACGAGATCGACGCGATGGAGCCGGACCGCCACCGGCTCTACCACGCCCTCCGGCTCACCTACGCCTCCGCGATGATGAACGGGCCGTTCGCGATCGCCGTGGCCAATCAGGACTCGATGGTCGCCTTCACGGACCGCTCGAAGCTCCGTCCCCTCGTCGGGGCCGAGGCCGGCGACCGGCTGTACGTCTCGTCCGAGGAGGCGGCGATCCGGGCCATGGAGCCGAAGCTCGACCGCGTCTTCATGCCGCGGGCCGGCGAGCCGATCGTCGGGAGGTGCCGATGAGCCCGTCGATCGGCAGCCTTCCGCCGAAGTACCGGGTCACGGTCGACCCGAACCAGTGCATGCTCTGCGGCCGCTGCGTCGAGAACTGCGCGTACGGCGTCTTCCGGCGCGACGGCGACCTGATCCGGACCAACTCCCGGGTCTGCACGGCCTGCCACCGCTGCGCCGCGTACTGTCCCCGCGACGCGATCTCGATCGAGGAGCGGCCCCTGGACTACCGCACCCATCCGGTCTGGACGCGGGGCGTGCGCGAGGCGATCTACAATCAGGCCAAGACCGGCCGGATCGTCCTCGCGGGGATGGGCAACGCGCTCGACTATCCCATGATCTTCGACCGGCTCGTCCTCGACGCCTGCCAGGTCACGAACCCCTCGATCGACCCCCTGCGCGAGCCCATGGAGCTCCGCACCTACCTGGGCAAGAAGCCGCAGAAACTCGACCTGAAGACCCGCGAGAACGGCGAGGTCGAGCTCCTGACCGAGCTCGCGCCGAACCTCTGCATCGAGACCCCGATCATGATCGGGCACATGTCCTACGGCGCGATCTCGCTCAACGCCCAGCTCTCGCTGGCGAGGGCCGTCGAGGCCGCGGGGACGTTCATGGGCACGGGGGAGGGCGGCCTGGCCGAGCCGCTCCGCAAATACCAGAAGCACCTGATCGTCCAGGTGGCGTCGGGCCGCTTCGGCGTCGACATCGACTACCTGGAGCGCGGGGCCGCGATCGAGATCAAGATCGGCCAGGGGGCGAAGCCCGGGATCGGCGGCCACCTGCCCGGCGAGAAGGTGAACGCGGCGATCTCGAAGACGCGGATGGTCCCCGAGGGCGCGGACCTGATCAGCCCCGCGCCGCACCACGACATCTACTCGATCGAGGACCTGGCCCAGCTGGTCCGGTCGCTCAAGGAGGCGACGGAGTGGAAGAAGCCGGTCTTCGTCAAGATCGCGGCCGTCCA
>JADGNL010000051.1 GCA_017883495.1 Methanomicrobiales archaeon
GCCGTCCCGGCATCGAGCCCGCCCGCGACCGCGAGCGGGAGCGCGACCGTCTCCGCCAGCGCCTCGACGAGTTCGATCGAGGACCGGCCCATCATCTGCTGGTCGATCCCGACGTGGCAGTTCAGGATGTCCACCCCGAGCTCCGCGAGCTGCCTCGCCCGCGTCACCGGGTCCGCGACGCAGATCAGGTCGGCCATGATCCGGACGCCGTAGAGCCGGGCCGCCCGGACCGCCTCGCCGATCACGGCGTCGTCGGCGTCGGCCAGCACGCAGACGATCGTCGCGCCGGCCTTCGCGGCCATCTCGACCTCGAGCGTGCCCGTGTCCGCGACCTTCATGTCCGCGACGATCTCGCGGTCGGGGAACCGTCCGGCGAGCGCGCGGACCGCGGCCATCCCCTCGCTCTTGATCAGTGGCGTTCCCGCTTCGAGCCAGTCGGCGCCGCCCGCGACCGCTTCCTCCGCGATGGCGAGCGCGCGGGGAAGTTCGAGCAGGTCGAGGGCGACCTGGAGGACCGGCGTACTCATGGACTCAGATCGGTCCCGGGCCTCGATGAAGGTTGCGCTCCCCGTTGCCGAAGTATTAATGGGTCCCCTCGGCGAGTCAGTACGGCAAAATGGACCTCCTCTCCATCCTGCTGATCGTGGCCGGCCTCGTCCTCTTCGAGACGATCAGCAGCATCGACAACGCGATCATCAACGCGGAGGTCCTCTCGACAATGTCGATGAAGGCGCGCCGGTGGTTCCTGGTCTACGGCCTCTTTGTCGCCGTCTTCGTGGTTCGCGGCGTTCTGCCCTGGATGATCGTCTGGATCGCGACCCCCGAGCTCGGACCGATCGGCGCCCTCACCGCGACCTTCTCGAACGACCCGCGCGTGCTCGAGGCGATCGAGCGCTCGGCCCCGATCCTCCTCTCGGGCGGCGGCACCTTCCTCATCTTTCTCTTTCTCCACTGGCTCTTCGTAGAGCCCAAGCACTTCGGCCTCCGGGGGGAGCGGTTCATCCTCCGGAAGGGGGTCTGGTTCTACGCCGTGGCCTCGGTCATGCTCCTCCTGATCGTCTGGCTCACCATGAACCGCGACCCGCTGATGGCCTTCGGCGCGGTCGTGGGCTCGACCGCGTTCTTCATCGTCTCCGGCTTCCGCATGAACGCCGAGTCGGCGGAAAAGCGCCTGGCCTCGGGCTCGATGTCGGACTGGTCCAAGATCTTCTACCTCGAGATCATCGACGCGACCTTCTCGATCGACGGCGTGGTCGGCGCGTTCGCATTCACGCTCTCGGTCCCGCTGATCCTGATCGGGAACGGGATCGGCGCGTTCGTGGTCAGGGAGCTGACCATCCGGCACGTCGAGGAGGTCAAGCGCTACCCGTTCCTCAAGAACGGGGCGATGTACTCGATCGCGGTCCTCGGCGCGATCATGCTGCTGGACAGTTTCGGCATCGCCATCCCCGTCTGGGCCTCGCCCGTGATCACGTTCGTCATCGTCGGGTTCTTCCTCGTGAAATCGATCCGATCCGGCGTCCCGGAAGAGATGGGCGACCCGGCCGCAGCCCTGCCGGACCCGTTCTCGCTCGATGGAGAGAGCGCCCCGAAGAACGATTGATTCCAGGATCGGGGGGCGACATGGCTCGCTTTTGCTTTTATTCAACGGCAACGCATAAATATGCACCATCCCCGTACTGAGGTCATGCATCGATTGAAAGTGATGCTGGCCTTTCTCCTACTGGCTTCCTGCGGTGTATCGCTCGCAAGTGCAGCGGGGACTGGAACGTTCTCGATCCAACAGACCACCCCGAGCGTCGGCGTCGGCCAGTTCGGCGTTGCGACACTCGTCATGGACAATACCTGGACGCCGCCGGCCGACAGTGGGACCCTCACCCTCAAATGGGATCCGGCCATCGTCCAGTACGTGAGCACGGACTGGAAGGTCGGTCACTCGGTCGACGCCACGCCGTCCGGCACGGACACGCTAGTGATGAACTTCGCCGACTTCACGAACAAGTATCCCTCCGGGCGCGTCTCGCTCGCGGACATTAATTTCAAGGCTCTCCAGGCGGGGCAGTCGACCATGAGCATCACGGTCAGCAGCGTCCGATCGCACGCTGGGATAAGCGAGACCGAGTTCACGGATCTGACCGCCACGGCGATCACGAACCCCGGAACCTTCACCGTGGGCCAGGGCGGAACGGTAACGACCGTCCCGACGATCCCGGTCGTGACGACTCTGACCGTCATCCCGACCCTGACCACCGGCCCCATCACGACTGGTAATGTCACGGGTGTTATCACCACGCCGATCATGATTCCGACCACGGTGCCGACGACCGGGATCACGACGGGAATCACGACCGGCGCGCCGTTCGTCCCCACGCAGGGATCGAGCGGCGGCAGCGAGGATTACACAGGCGTGGTGACGAGGACGGCGACGGTCACCCCGACGGGTACGGCCACGGTGACGGCGACCGTGACGGCGACGCCGACCGCGACCGGGGGAGGAGGGAACACCACGGTCACCACGACGGCCACGCCTGTCGTGAACGTGACGACCGTTACGGCCACGCAGACGCCGATCGTGACCACGCCGGCCGGCACGACGACCGCCCGCACCACCGTCCCGGTGAACACGACCGCGACGCGGGCGAGCGTTGACGTCCTGCCGCTCGCGGCCGTCGGCCTCGCCGCACTCGCGCTGATCGCCGCACGGCGGCGCTGATCACCTCTTTTTTAAAAAGAGGTCGGGCTATCGCTGCACGGGCATGCCGCGGGCGCACCAGGCATCGTAGCCGCCCGAGAGGTTGTAGACCCGGGTAAAGCCGGCCTGTTTCAGGATCCCCATCGCCTTCGCGCCGCGCAGCCCCTTCTTGCAGTAGACCACGTACGGCTGGCTCCGGTCAA
>JADGNL010000052.1 GCA_017883495.1 Methanomicrobiales archaeon
ACGGGGCATCGTATTGCACCTTATGGTCGGATGTAGATGCATCTGCTTTGGGGTTGATACATTTTCCGGAATCGTTCGAACGGCGGGGGGAAAGACCAATCCGTTCGGGGCCCGCACCTCTGATCCGTCATGATCGTCAGCAGCCAGACCTGCAGGCAGATCGCAGCCGTCCTGGGCTGCCTGGTCGAGGCCGCGCACTGCGGCGGTCCGGCCGCGCTCGCCGGGCTCGCCGCCCCCGAGATCGCCGGGTTCTGGTTCGACCGCGCCGTGCACGGCTCCGCGGCGTTCGCGGAGGCCCTGTCGGGGACCTTCGCCCTCGAGGACCTCGAGATCTCGTGCGAGGGCACGATCGCCTGGGTGACCGCTCGCCTGGTCCGGGGCGATGCGCCCGGGACGGAGGGGCGGTTCACGGCGGTCCTGCGCGGGACCGGCCATGCCTGGCTTATCGCCCAGGTCCACGCGTCTCTTCCGGCATGAACCCGACCGATTCGGACGCCGGGCTCGGCGGGGCCAATACCATTAAACCGGATCGCATGCCACGGATCCAATGCAGGCTGATCATGGAAAACGACTCCATCGAGCAGAAGATCGACCTCGTCGCGGAGCGGTACAACGACCTCATCTGCTCCCATAACCGGGTCTGCGACGGGATCGGTCTGATCACGACGGTTCTCTCCGACATCGACCTCCGCCAGTCGGCTGTCGAGGACCATGTCGGGACGACCCTCGTGGCGGGCATCAACGAGATCAAGGAGGAACTCCGCCGCCTCTCATCTCGCCTGGACGCGATGGAGGGCCGGCTCGTCATCGCCCTCGACCGCGACGGAGTCCCGACGACCAGATTCTGATCCCCCGATGTTCGACCGCTGTCCGGGCGCGGCCCGGATCCGCACGCCCACCCTCGAGGTCCGCGCCTGCCCGCAGTGCGGCGCGGAGGTGGAGATCTTCTCGAACGACCGCGTGGTGAGCTGCGGCGAATGCGGCTGCCAGGTCTACAACGACCTCCAGTCCTGCGTGAAATGGTGCCGGTACGCGCGAGAATGCGTGGGCGAGGAGACGTACCGCCGCCTCGTCGGCGACTAGGTCCGGGGCGGCACCTGTTTTAAGTACCTTTGCCGCCCCAACGTGGATGAATGCCGCGCGAACGCGGGAACTGGCGGCCCGAGGCGCCGCCGGTGAAGAAGACCCTCTACTGGTGCCCCGAGGACAACGTCCCGCTGCTCGGCCGGGGCTGCGCGGCCGGCCACGAGGGGCAGCCGATCGCCCTTCTCGAGCCGTACGACGTGCGCCCCGCGCTCGGGGCCGACCACGAGCTCGTGGCCTCGCTCGCACGCGATCGCTTCGGCCCGGTCCCGATCCCGCGGGTGCTTCTGCTGAACAAGACCGGGGGAACGGACCGGAACGAGCTCGTGATCGCGAACGGGGAACGGTTCGGCTGGCTCACGTTCGACCCGATGGAGCGGCGCCACCGGTTCGAGCCCGAGCCCGGAGCCCTGCCCGCGCTTGTCGGGACCGCGACGCGGGGCGTGGTCGACCTGGACGTGGACCCGGCCTTCGCCGGCGCCAAGGTCCGGCTCGGGGGCAAGAGGATCGACGTCTCGACGGCCGAGCCCGACGGCCCGGTGATCGTGAAGTACAGGGGCCGGTACGGGACGGGCATCCTCGCCGACGGCCGGCTCAAGGTCCGCGAACTCGTGCCGGTTGTGCCGGCCCGGTACCCGGACCCGGGCTGGGACGTGGTCGTCGACCTGAACCGGCACCACCTCAAGAACCTCGAACGGCAGGCGATCCGGACGATCCGCTCCCACCTCGGCGACCGGCCCTGCGCGAACGTCTCCTTCTCGGGGGGCAAGGACAGCACGGCCGTGCTCGCGCTCGCGCGGAAGGCCGGCGTGGCCGACGCGTTCTTCATCGACACCGGCCTCGAGTTCCCCGAGACCTACGACTTCGTCCGGGCCATGGGCGCGCGGGTGATCGAGAGGGGCGCCGACTTCTACCAGGCGGTCGAACGCGCGGGCCCGCCGGGCAAGGACAACCGCTGGTGCTGCAAGCTCCTCAAGCTCGCCCCGCTGAAGCGGCACCTCGCCGAGACCGGCCCGTGCGTCACGATCCAGGGCAACCGGTGGTACGAGTCGTGGAACCGGGCCGGGCTCGACGAGGCGAGCCAGAACCCGAACAACCCGCTTCAGCTCAATATCTCGCCGATCCGGAACTGGCGCGCGCTCGAGGTCTGGCTTTACCTCTGGTGGCGCGAGCTCCCGTACAACCCGCTGTACGACCGGGGGTTCGAGCGGCTCGGCTGCTACCTCTGCCCGGCCATGCTCGAGGCCGAGTGGGAAGGGCTCCGCACGACCCACCCCGAACTCGCCGCGCGGTGGGAGGAGTTCCTCGGCCGGTACGCGGAGGCGAAGGGCCTCCCCGCGGAGTTCGCGGGCTGGGGGCTCTGGCGATGGAAGGCGCTTCCGAAGAAGATGGCCGAGCTCTGCCGGGCGCACGACCTCGCCCTCACGGACGAGGGCGGGCTCGCGCCGAACCGGCCCCCGGCACCGGCCGCACGGCGGCCGGCGGCGACGCCCGCGGCAGCTGTCGCGGCACCCCCGGCAGCCGCCGCCGGCACTGCACCGCGGGCGGACTTCGCCGTCCTCGGCGACACGGTCTACCTCGATTCGGCCGCGACGAGCCTCTCGCCCGAGCCGGTGCTGGCGGCCCAGCTCGAGTTCGAGCGCTCCTACCGCGCGAACGTCGGGCGCGGGGTCCACCGGCTCAGCCAGCTCGCCTCCGAGCGCTACTGGCTCGCGCGCGAGAAGGTCGCGCGGTTCGTGAACGGCGGGAACGGGACCCTCGTCTTCACGAAGAACACGACCGAGGCGGTCGAGCTCGTCGCGCACGGCCTCCCCTGGGCTCCGGGGGACCGGATCGTGACCACGGTCCTCGAGCACCACTCGAACCTCCTCCCCTGGCTCCGCCTTCGCGAGCGCGGCGTCGAGGTAGTGGTCGTGGACATCGCGGACGACCTCTCCCTCGACATCGACGCGATGGCGGACGCGATCGACGGCACGACCCGGCTCGTCGCGCTCACGCACGCCTCGAACGCGATGGGCGCGATCACGCCCGTGGCCGAGGTCGCCCGGCTCTGCCGCGACGCGGGCGCGCGCCTCCTGGTCGACGGAGCCCAGTCGGTCCCGCACCTCCCCGTCGACGTAGAGGTCCTCGGTGCGGACTACCTCGCGTTCTCCGGGCACAAGCTCCTCGGACCGACCGGGACCGGCGCGCTCTGGATGCGCGAGCCCGACCTGGAACCCCTCCTCCTCGGCGGCGGCGCGGTCGAGTCGGTCGGGCCCGACGGCTGGACCCTCGCACCCGCCCCGGCCCGGTACGAGGCCGGCACCCCGAACATCGGCGGCGCCATCGGCCTGGGCGCGGCCGTCGACTACCTCTCCACACTCGGCATGGACGCGGTCCGGGAGCACGAGGAGGCGCTGACCGCGCGGCTCGCGGACGGGCTCGCCGCGATCGACGGCGTCCGTGTGTACGCGCCGACCGACCCGGCGCGGCGGATCGGCGTGGTCTCGTTCACGCTCGAGGGGTTCCACCCCCACGAGGTCGCGCAGTACCTCTCGGACGAGCTGAACGTGATGGTCCGATCGGGCCACCACTGCTGCGAGCCCCTGATGCGCCGTCTCGGTCTGCCCGACGGGACGGTCCGGGCGAGCCTTCACTGCTACTCGAACGACGCCGACGTCGAGACCCTGCTCGCGGGCGTCGGGGAGCTGACGCGAAGTGGCTGAGGTGCCGCCCCCGGTCCGGTTCGGGACCGCCGACGGACCCGTGCTCGAGGAGCTCGCGGTCTCGGTCTTCCTGAACGGCCGGTTCTTCACGGCCGCGATGACCGTCCCGGACCGGCCCCGGGAGCTCGCGGTCGGCCTCCTCGTCACGGAGCAGGTGATCCGATCCTTCGACGAGCTCGAGTCCGTCCGCGAAGACGGCCCCTGTGTCCGGGCCCTGACGCGGGACCCATTCCGGGTCGTGGTCCCGCGTCGCGGCGTGATCACGGGCTGCGGCGGAGCCGCCTCTCACCTCTCTGAGCGGCGGCTCCCGCTCCTCCCGCCCGAGCCGACGGTGGACCCGGCCCGCGTCAGGGCGGCGCTCGGCGCGGTCGGAAGCCCGCCCGAGGGGCTCTTCTCGGCCGCGCTCCTCTTCCCGGACAGCCCTGCCGTCGCCAGCGACGACCTCGGCCTCAGCACCGCCCTCGCCCGCGTGATCGGGACCGCGGTCATGGCCGGAACTCCGCGAGGAGACGCGGTCGCGGCCGTCTCGCACCGGGCCACGGCCGAACTCGCACGGGCCGCGGTCGTCGCGGCGGTCCCCGTCCTCGCGACGGCCGGGCTCGTGACCGCGCTCGCGGTCGAGTTCGCGCACCGGTCCGGGCTCTGCCTCTGCGGCAACGGGAGCGCCGGGGGTTTCGCCTGCTACGCCCACCCCGAACGGCTCCGACTCTGAGGGGCTTTATCCGGCCGGAGCGCCCTCCTTTCTCTCGATGGCCGCCCCCCGGACTCTTCGCCGTCTTCGTGCTCGTCGGCAGCGCCGGCCGTGTCTTCCCGGCCTTAGGGCTCATCCTCTCGGGGCCGTCATCGGCAAGGTACCCGGGGCCGGGGGCGGGATCGCGGGGATTGCCGCCGATGTCCAGCGTACGCCCGCGAGTACGCACTGCCGCTCGCCGCGGTCGGGTCCCCGATCCCGGGCGCGCCCTGATCCGGGGCTTCCCCTGATCGTCCCTCAGGTCCCGCTCCCGTACCGACGCAGGTACGCCGAGACCTTCGCGGACTCGAGCCAGCCGATGTCGAGCCGGCGAACGATCTCGTCGATCTCGTGGGCCTGCCGGATGATCTTGTCCCCGACGTCGCCGCCCTCCAGATCGGCCAGGCCGATGATCACCTGGACCGGGTTCCGGATCTGGTCGTTCAGGATCTGGAACTGCTCCATATTCTGCTGGATCTGCTGGAGCGACTCCACCTGCTCCTGCTGGAGCCGCCGCTCCTCGGCGACATCTCGCGCCACGACCAGCATCACCTGCCGGCCGAGCAGGTTGAACCGGTGAAGGCTGACCATGGCCGTCGTGCGCCCGTCGTGCCGGTGGATGCACGCGTCGAACCTGAACGGCCCGGACTCGGGCCGGTCCCAGGGGGGCGGGCCGCTTGTTTCGGGAGGTTCGATCAGGTCCTTGGGTCGGAGCCGCCGGAGTTCGTCCAGGGAATAGCCGAGCCACCGGCAGGCCTGCTCGTTCGCCTCGAGGCAGCGATGGTCCGTGCCGACCTCGTCGACCTCGTAGAGCAGGATCGCGTCGTTGGTCTGGTGGAAGACCTGCCTGAACCGCTCCTCGCTGTCCAGGATCCGGAGCAGGTTCTGTCGCCGCACCTGCTCCATGTGCTCGAGGTGGAAGGCGAGGGCGAAGTCGTCGGCGCAGTCCTCGAGCAGGAGGCGCTCGGCCTCGTCGAGAGGGCGGTGCGGATCCGTCTCGATCACGAGGAGCCCGTGCTGTCGGCCGTTCACGCCGACCACGATGACGACCACGGAGGGATCGCCGACCGGGGCCTCGATCCGGAGGTCTTCTCCTTCATGGTAGCGGACCGATCGGTACCCCCCCGCGTCGCGGACCCGTTCGGTGCCGCTCTCGAGCACGACGGCCGGCGCCTCGCCGCCCGCGACCTCCCGCAAAAGATCGCGCGCGACGCGGAGGAGGCGTTCGTGCGGCCGCGGCCCGTTCATAGCAGAGATACTCCCCTCGTTTTTGGTGGTACCGGCTTCCTGAGCGCCGGCATCGGCCTCGGAGTGCATCGTCACCGGTGCCTCCGGCGGGACGGTCTCATGCTGCCCTGAACGGATCGGATGCACTTCGCCAGACAGACCACCCTTCAGCTCGTTGAGAAGCTTCTACTCTCCCGAGTCCCTTAAAAACCTTCGCTGGTGCAGTAGCCGAGAGCGAGGCGTTCTCGGAAAAAAGAGTGGCATGGCAGGGCCCCACGCTTCCCCGCCACGCCTTTCCGGTGATCGTCGCGATCACAACGTATCTGGTGACTCTTCTCCTGAACCACTGTTCATGGCACGATGCTGTAGAGAGTGTTCGAAGTGGGTCCCTGCTGCGCAGAGACGTATGCTGCATAGGCGCAATCCCATATATATTTTCCTGTCGGAAGGACCCGGTTCGGGAGGAAGCGCCTTTGCGGGGGCCGTCAGCGATGAAAGAGAAGGGAAGGAGTGAGGGCCTGTCTGGCCCGGGTCAGACCACGGGGCGCGCCGTGTCCATGGGGCGTTCCATGAGCGCAGCTGCGATCAGGTAGAGGGCTGCGAGCCCGACGATGACGTAGATCACGCGCGTGACGATCGAGCCCGCGCCGAAGACCGTCTCGACAACGTTCAGGTTGATCAGGCCGACAATACCCCAGACAAGGCCGCCGATCACAGTCAGGATCAGCGCAATCCAGTAGAGAGCTGAATACGTTCGCATAGTGTGGCACCTCGAACGCCATAACGGGCTCCTCGTACTTATACTCTTGCCAGAACGGCCCGTGCGAGCCGCAATTGCCATTCAAGCAACGTGACGGCGGGGATTCCGCCGTCCTTGCTCACTGCTTCTTCAGGGTGCCGTCGACCCGGGCCTGAAGGTCCCGGAGGACGGACGAGAGTGTCTCCCCGGCGCGGTTGACCTGAGTCTCGAGGTACCGGTGTCCCTCTTCTGTGCCGACGAGGGTGCGCACGGCCCCGATCACGTCGTCGACAGCCTTCGTGACCGAGGCCGCGGCCGCTCCGAGCTGGTCGTCAACGGCCGATCCGGCCGTGCCTCCCGCGCCGGCGCTTTCGGATCCGCCTTCGCCGCCGGACGCACCTCCGCCGGCCGTCGTTCCGGGTCCGGCGCACGCGGCATAATCCGCCGTGAACTCGGTGGCGGATGTCGACGGGTCGATCGGGGCCCCGCCGGTCAGCTCGAGGCCCGGCGACTCGCCGGTCGAGGCCATCGTGGCCGGGAGGTTCTCGACATAGGGCCCTCCTTTGAATCCTTCTTCCTCGGTCATACGCACCTACTGCTGCGAGGATCGGTAATATCTTTTCCGTATCAACCGGTTGCAACGAACCGGGCTATTTCTCCTCTCGTCGCGCGGATTCGAAAAAAGGGGATGAAAGTCGCTGCCAACCACGGAAGGGGTCAACCGCGGCCCAGCCGCAGTCCGCTCCCGGGCGCCGTGAGAGAAAAGGGTTGGGATACGGATCCGGTAGAGTCCGTATCCCAGTGTAGTTACTGATTCATGGAACGGGATCTTCGGTACAGCGGACTGAAACTATTTTCTTATTTTCCGCATTTCGGTGGCCGATCCGAGGGGACCCGAATCGAGGACGCCATGGGCATCCCGGTATCTTTGTCCACTCCCCTTCGGCATACACGCGTGTCCTCAGGACGGCCGGGAGTAGGGCGACGGCGACTGCGAGGAGGGTGAGTCCTGCGATTGTCCTGCAGGGAGACCACCAGCGGAGCATGTGCGGCTCGACGGCATGCGCGGCGACGTAAAACGGAAAGGTTGGCTGGTTTCTCACGCGAGTCGGAAGGGAATCCGCTGGCACGGCTCCGGCACGCCGGCAGAAAGGCCTCGTCGAGACGCGAAAGGAGAGGTCCGACCACGGCGATAGAGCGCCCGTGCAGCGGCTACACCTGGTCCCTCCGCTCGAAGAACAGTCTACCGGCCCGGTCAGGTGCCCTTTGTCCGTATGGGGCAACCCGGCATCTCCGCCCCGCCGCGTTCCGAGACCCACGTCAGCATCGGGATCAGGTGCCCGCGCAGCGTGCGACCATCGGGTGTCAGCGAATATTTCACCGTCGGCGGAGACGTCTGCATGACCGTTCTCTTCACGAGACCGATCCTCTCGAGGTTCTTCAGCGTGTCCGAAAGGGGTTTCGGGCCGATGCGGCCGAGCTCTTTTTTCAGCTCGTTGAAGCCTCTGTTCCCTTCGTTGCCGAGAATAGCGACGATCAGCAGCGCCCATTTCTTCGCGACGACATCGAGGATACCGAAGAGCGGGCAGAAACAGACCGTGTCGTTTACAGCAGGAGGTTCCGTCATGGATACTACCTACGTCCTGCCATACTTTCCTCCTTATGACCTATTAATCGGATACTACCTATCAGAAAAAACCTGGACCTTCAGGAGTCTTTCGGATGAGATGCGCGTTTTCGAGAAATGACAATAACGATGAACGCCCGGGATGCAACGGGGCCGGGCAGTCGCATCCAGCGCTTCGCACCGCACAGGCCGCTGCCGGCATCTCCTCCCGTTCCAGACACGAAGCCATGCCACGGGACGTCTCTGTTGCGGGCCGACGCCTCGGGAGCCGCGCACCCGGGGCCCCGGAAGAAACACCGCACGGATCATCATCATGAGCACGCAATCTGGGGAGACGACAGGTACTCCGACGGCATCCGGCAGGGAGACGGGCGGCGGCTGCCCCGCCTGCCGGGTCTGCGCTGAAGGCTCCAGCCTTGGCGGTGCGGAGGAGCGCGAGCCGGGCTGGTGGAAACGCCCGGCGGCCACCATCGCCCTCTCTACCCTGCTGCTCGCCGCCGCGCTCGTCCTCGAGCTGCTCTCTCCGGGCGCG
>JADGNL010000006.1 GCA_017883495.1 Methanomicrobiales archaeon
ACCCAGCCCCGGCGGCCGCAGTTCGTGCAGCCCGCGCCCTCGCAGGCGCGGCAGGTTACGTGGACGTAGTCATCGTCTGCCATTGCTCCAGATCGGGCGGGGGCGGGATATAGGACTGTCGGTCGGCTCGATGTGCGGATCCGGCCGACGGCGCCCCTACGGACGACAGCCCTTCCGCGGTTGACGACACGGAGATCTCCGGCACGGGCTCGGCGCCGGGGATCGCCTCAGCGCAGCCCGGTTCATCGTCGAGCCGTGCGAAGAGGCTGGCGCGCCCTCCACCGCGACAGATCCGGTCCGCAACGAGCGGAAGACGTATGTACCAGTGCTGCAGAAGCCATGCCATGACCTACAAGACCATCGAGGACCTGCCCGAGCGGGTCCGGAACGCCCTGCCGCGCCACGCCCAGGAGATCTACCAGGCCGCATTCAACAACGCCTGGGACGAGTATCGCGAGCCCAAAGAGCGGAAGCTGGGCGGAACGCAGGAGGAGACGGCCCACGCCGTGGCATGGTCCGCGGTCGAGAAGGAGTACGCGAAGGACGAGAAGAGCGGCGAGTGGAGGAAAAAGTAGAACGTGTTGGGATTCAAAGGACCATACTTTGATATAGGCGAACCGCGAAGGGAGCGTGTGACGGAAATGCAGAACCCCGACCGGAAGGGTGCGGGCGCCGCCGTGCGGAGCGGGCCCCGAGTGATGCGGTCGAGCACGATCGTCGGCAGCGCGGTCCGGAACCTGAAGGGCGACGACCTCGGCAAGATCCAGGAGCTGATGATCGATGTCGTGAGCGGCCGGATCGCGTACGCGGTCCTCGCCTACGGCGGCTTCCTCGGCATGGGCGACAAGCTCTTCGCGATCCCCTGGGAGGCCCTGATGAAGAGATCCGACGAGCGGCAGTTCGTGCTCGATCTCGATGAGGAGACCCTCAAGACGGCGCCGGGCTTCGACCGCGACCACTACCCGACCACGGCCGATACGAACTGGCTCTCGAAGGTCTACACCCACTACGGGTACACCCCCTACTGGACCGGTACTGGCGAACCGCCGCGCTGATCCTTCCCCTTTTTCTGGAAACCTTATGTAGGTCGACAACCATCTCACTCCCACTGTGATGGCGCAGCACTGGGGGGCGTAGCCACGGCCGGAGTCCTCGATGCGGTCGTCATCGGTCTCCTGATCCTCGTCCAAGGCCTCTTCTCCATGGCCGAGTTCGCGATCGTATCGTCTCGCCGCCACCGGCTCCAGACACTCGCCGAACACGGCGACGCGCGCGCGGGGACCGCGCTCGAACTCGCGGCCGAGCCGAACCGGTTCCTCTCGACCGTCCAGATCGGGATCACCGTGATCGGCGTCATCTCAGGGGCCTATGGTGGGGCCGTCTTCGCGGCGGGTCTCGCCGTGTTTGTGGCGCAGGTCCCGGCCCTCGCGCCGTACGCGTCCACGATCGCGTTTGCCGCGGTCGTGCTGGTGATCACGTACCTGACCCTCGTCATCGGCGAGATCACGCCGAAGCGGATCGCGCTCGCGAACCCCGAGCCGATCGCGGTCCGCGTCGCGCGGCCCATGCAGATCCTCTCGGTCATCGCGGCTCCGGCCGTCATCCTCCTCTCAGCCTCGACCGACCTCGTGCTCAGGCTGGTCGGCGCAAAGGAGCGGGAGGAGTCGCCCGTGACCGAGGAGGAGGTCCGGATGATGCTCGAGGAGGGAACGAGCGCGGGGGTCTTCGACGAGGAGGAGCAGGAGCTCGTGGACCGCGTCTTCCGCCTCTCGGACCGGCGCGTTGCCTCGCTCATGACCCCGCGCCACGAGATCGTCGGGGTCGACCTCGAGGACCCGCTCGAGGAGAACCTGGCGCGGATGCGGGAGTCGGGCCACTCGTACTTCCCGGTCTACCACGGGAGCCTCGACCGGGTCGAGGGAATGGTCTCGGTCCGGACGCTCTGGGCGCAGACGCCTGCGGGGGGGCGTCCCGATCTCGGGGCCGCCCTCTTCGAGCCGCTCTACCTGCCCGAGTCCCTGCCGGCCCTGAAGGTGATGGAGCAGTTCCGCGAGGCCGCGACCCACGTCGCCCTGGTGACCGACGAGTACGGTTCGATCGAGGGCCTGCTGACCCTTCACGACCTCCTCGAGTCGATCGTCGGGGCCCTGCCCGACATCCGCAACGAGGAGCCCGAGGCCGTGGAGCGGCCCGACGGCTCCTGGCTCGTCGACGGGCTCATGCCGGTCGAAGAGTTCCGCGACCGCTTCGGGCTGCCGCCGCTTCCCAACGAGGAGCGTGGATACTACCAGACCGTCGGCGGGTTCGTGATGATGCACCTCGAGCGCACGCCGGTCACGGGCGACCGGTTCGAATGGGGCGGCAACGACTTCGAGGTCCTGGACATGGACGGCAACCGGGTCGACAAGGTGCTCTTCAAGCCCGGAAACGGGGAGACAAACTGATGGAGTATGCCGCAGGCACGGTCGGCCGGGTCTTCCTGATCCGGATCGACCACGGCGAGGACCTACTCGCCGCGGTCACGACCGTGGCCGAGCGGGAGGCGGTGGCGGTCGGGCTCGTACTCCTGCTCGGCGCCGTCGAGCGGGGCCGGCTTGTCCAGGGGCCCGAGACGCTGGAACTGCCGCCGGTCCCGATCGCGACGGCCTTCCTCGACGGCCGCGAGGTGCTCGGGATCGGCACGGTCGTCCGCGAGGACGGCCGGCCCGTGCTTCACCTCCACGCCGCGACGGGCCGGGAGGGGACGACTGCGGTCGGGTGCCTTCGCGACGAGGCGCAGGTCTTCGCCGTGGCCGAGGCCGTGATCCTCGAGCTGGCAGTGACCGCGACCCGGCGCTTCGACGCCGGGACCGGGCTCAGCCCGCTCGCCTTTCGCCCGTGAAGAGCCGGACGGACTCGCCCACCAGTACGAGCAGGAAGATGGCGGCGTAGAACAGGACCGCGAGCGGCGCGAGCGCGAGGAAGATCCCGAGGCCGAAGAGCCGGTCGATCTCGAAGAGGAGCTGGACCATGTACCAGGCGGTCGCGGCCGCCGCAACGGCCCGGAGGAGCGGCCCGGGCAGATTCGTCGGGAACGGGAGGTCGAGGACGAGGTCGGCGAGGAGGTTGATCACGGCGAGCACGACCACGACCCAGACGGTCGCGTTCAGAAACCCGATGAGCCCGTGCCAGATCGAGTCGGGGTATGCGTTCGCAACCAGGTTGAGGATGCCGAGCACGATCAGGTAGACGACCAGGCCGACGAGGTGCGAGAGCGGGCGGTGCCGGTGCTCCCACTCGCCCAGACGCCGGTCCCACCGCTCCTCGGCGGTCATGGCAGGGAGCGCTCGTACCGCCGCGCAGCCTCGGGCCCCTTGAGGCAGTGGTCCTTGTACTGCAGGTCGAGCTCGCGGTGGACAGCGCAGCCCGGGCAGACGCACCCGAGGTCCTCGGTCACGCAGCCGAACGAGCGGCCGACGAGGCAGTAGAGCCGCTCGCCGGCCCCCTCGGTGCAGTCGTTGTAGGTCGGACACTCGGGGCAACGGCACTCGGGCGCGAGGTCCGCGAGACTATCGGCGCGGGCCCCGTGGCCGAGGTCCCGGTACCCGGCCATGAAGGTCTCGAACCGGTCCATTCTCAATCTCCCGGCAAGACTCTCGTCGACCAGGTATATCAGCCCTTCCTAATGCGCTCGGTGGTCCGGAAATGTACCTTGGCCACCCACTCGAGCGCGGCGGCCCCGTGGCGGTCCACGACCGACTGCGCGGCCCGCACCAGCGCCGGCGACGACCCCCCCTTCGGCAACCGGATCCCGACCTCGTTCGAGAGCTCGGCCAGCCCCGCAAGAAAACCGGCCCGGGCCACGCACGAGGCGGCCGCGACCGCGACCCGCCCCTCGGCCCCGCACTCGGTCACGACCGGGATGTCGGGGCAGCACGCGGCGAGGGCCGCGTCGATCCGGGCCGTGGCCGAGAACTGGTCGACGATCACGACACCGACCGGACCGTCCGCGACCAGCCGGCCGATGGCGGCCGCGTGGAGCTCGGCGAGCAGGTCGTTCAGGTTCCTGCCCCGGAGAGCGAGCGCCGCGTACCGCTCGTTGTACGCGGCCGGCATCAGCACCTCGACCGCGGTCGCACACTCCTCCTCGATCATCGCCGCGAGCCGGACCACCTCGTCGTCGGGGACCGTCTTCGAGTCGCGAACGCCGCGGGCCGCGAGCCCGGCGGCCTCGAACTCGTCGACCCGGACCGCGGCCGCCACCAGCGGGCCGAAGTAGTCGCCCTTGCCCGACTCGTCCGCACCGATCTGCGGCCAGAGGCGGAGTACGGGCTCGGTGGACTCGCCCGCCGCGTCGGCCGCGAAGTTCTGGACGCGGAGGCGGATGACCGGGTCGCGCAGCTGGGAGGCGTCGACCGTGACCGAGCCGTCCTTCCGGGCGTAGAGCCGGACCACACCCTGATCCGCGACCCGGAACTGGAGGCCGCGCTCGATCGGGCGGGGCTCGGCCGAGAAGAGGCCGTGGCCGGCGAGCCGCCGTCGGAGCTCGCCCGCACGCGCCTCGAGGTCGGCCGGGCCGTTCATCAGCACGGGTAGGGCGTTCGGAGGGATAAATGCGGGCGGCGCAGCATCGGGGCGACGGGAACCGGTGCCCCGTTGAACCCCCGGGGGCAACCCATGCCAACGGTCATTCTATAAATACTTTGTAGTCGAGGATCATGTGAGGCGACTCTCACATGGACTTTGGTACAATGCTCGGGGACTCCTACGAGTACGCGAAGGAAGCCCTGGTCGGAAAATGGGTCAAGTGGCTCCTGCTGATCATCATCAGCATCATCCCGATTGTGAACTTCATCATGTTCGGCTACCTGATGGAGATCTTCCGCGGCGCCCGGGCGGCGCCCGAACTCGACGAGTACGGACGGCTCTTCATCGACGGACTCAAGCTCTTCGTCGTGGGCCTGATCTACTCGATTCCACTGATCATCCTCTACGTTCTCATCTTCGGCGCCACGTTCATGCTGATGGCCTCGGGCTCGAACACGGTGGCAGCGGCCGGTATCGGCACCCTGATGATCGGCATGCTGATCATCTTCGTGGTCGGGATCGTGATCGCGCTCTTCGAGGTCATCGGAGCCATCCGTCTGGCGCGGACCGACTCGATCGGCGAGGCCTTCAACTTCTCCGCGATCCTCGCGCACATCGGCCGGATCGGCTGGGGCACCTACATCATCTCGCTCATCGTCGTGCTCATCGTGATCGGGGTTATCTACGCCGTGCTCTCCATCATTCCGATCCTCGGCTGGCTCCTGATTCTGATCCTGATGCCCGCCATCCAGATCTTCGGGGCCCGGTACGTGACGCTGCTCTACGACAGCGCCCCGGCACCGGCCTGAACCCCATCTTTTTTTGTCGCGGCTTCGGTCATTGTATAAATACTTTGTAGTCGAGGATCATGCGAGGTGACTCTCACAATGGACTTTGGCACAATGCTCGGCGACTCCTTCGAGTACACGAAGGAGGCGCTCATTGACAAGTATATGAGATGGCTGATCCTGATCATCGGCACGATCATCTTTCCAATCACGCTCGGGTACACGCTCCGGATCTACCGCGGGGACAGGACGCCCCCCGAGACCGACGACCTGGTCGGGCTCTTTGTCGACGGGGTCAAGCTCTTCGTCGTCGAGCTGATCTGGGCGCTCCCGGTCATCATCGTCGCCGTGATCGTCTTCGGGGGTTCGGCCGCCCTGATGATGTCGGGCTCGAACGCGGCCGTAGCGGCCGGCATTGGGGGGATGTTCCTCGGGATCCTGCTCATACTCGTGGTCGGGATCATCGTGTCTCTCTTTGCCGCCATGGGCGCGGTCCGATTCGCGCGGACGAACTCGTTCGGCGAGGCCTTCAACTTCTCCGCGATTCTCGCGCACATCGGCCGGATTGGCTGGGGCCCCTATGTCATCGCTCTTGTCGTGCTGGGCGTCATTCTCGGGGTCGTCAGCGCGGTCCTCAATGTCATACCGATCGTCGGGTGGCTTATCTCGATCATCCTAGCTCCACCGCTCGGCATCTTCGCGGCCCGATACATCACGCTGCTCTACGACAGCGCCCCGGCGCCGGCCTGAATCCTCCCCTTTTTCCAGCCCGACCGTTGCGTTTCGTCATCCTGAAATATCCTGTCGTCAAGGATCAGGGAAGGTAACTCTCATGGAAATCGGTGCAATGCTCGGCGACGCCTTCGAGTACACGAAGGAGGCACTGGTCGGCAGATGGATGCGCTGGCTGATCCTGCTCATCGGCACGATCATCTTTCCCATCATTCTCGGGTACACGGTCCTGGTCTACCGGGGCGATCGAACCCCGCCCGACCCGCAGGACTGGGTCGCGGTCTTTATCGACGGGATCAAGCTCTTCATCGTGCAATTCGTCTACGCGATCCCGGTCATCATCGTCTCGATCCTGATCAATCTGGCTGTCTTCCTCCCGTTCAGCGTCATGTCGCGGTCGGACGGGTCGGTGAACGGCGGGCTCGCGGGCGCGGCCATCGGG
>JADGNL010000053.1 GCA_017883495.1 Methanomicrobiales archaeon
ACATATGCGGGCCGGCCTCGCTCCGTACCTCGACCTTCTCCGACTGCACTTCGCCCCTGCATGGGCCCTCCTCTTCTGCTCGGGCACCCTGCTCGCCGCCGAAACGCACGCGGGGTTCACATGGGGCGTCCTCGCAACCGCGGCCCTGATCGCGGTCTTCGGTTTCACGGCAGGCCTCGTCCTGAACGACTACGTCGACAGGGACCTCGATCGACTGGACGTGGACCATCGCCTGACCCGGTACTGGCGCCCATTCGGCACCCGCCCTCTGGCCGAGGGCACGATCCCCTCCGCCCGGGTACGCCTCGTGATGGTGCTGCTCGCGCTCGGGGCAGTCGCGCTTATCCTGACCCTGCCGTGGCCGCACAATCTGTACGTCCTCGCGATCATGGGCTGGAGTTATCTCGCCGAGTACGCCTACCAGATCGGCAAGCGCCGTCAGCGATACCCGCTTGCGCAGCTCCTCGGCCGGACCGACTTCGCTCTCTTTCCGGTCGCGGGATACCTCGTACTCGGCTTTCCCGACGCAACGGCCCTCCTCTATTTCGTCTTCTTCTATCCGTATGCGGTCGCCCATCTCGGCGCCAACGACATCGCGGACATCACGAACGACCGGGCACGCGGTCTCAAGACCATCCCCGTGCTCTACGGCATGGCAGGGGCCGCGCGCTGGGTCCTCGTCTTCTCGCTCCTCCACGTCGCTGCGGCCGTCCTCTTCGCCGCCGTGCTGGGTCCGATCGCCCGTGCCGGGCTCGTCGCCGGGCTCGCCTGCGTCATGGTCGCGAGCATCGGCCTTCTCCGGCGTCCCGAGGAGTCGGCGGGCCTCCGCCTGCTTCCGCTCTTTCATATGGCGATGGCGCTCTACGCGGGCGGGATCGTGATCGATTATGTCCTCTGACCCTTCCCTCCGCCAGGTCCGGTACCGGCATACCCAGCGCGCCGATCTGCTCCTGCTCGCCATCGGCGGGGCCATCGCCATCACCCTGCTCGTCGGCAGCGCGGCGTTCGCGGGACGGGATCCGATCGCGTTCGCTATCGTGACTCCCGTGCTGGTCGTGCTCGTGGTCGTGCTCGCTCTCTTCTCCTCCCTGACGGTCGTGGTCGACGACGAAGCCCTGCGGATCGCGTTCGGCCCGGGGCTCCTGCGCCACGCCTGGCCTCTCGATCACATCCGGGGGTGGCAGGCCGTCCGGAACCCCTGGTGGTACGGCTGGGGCATCCACCTCACGCCGAACGGGTGGCTGTACAACGTCTCGGGCTCCGAGGCGGTCGAGGTCGTCCTCTCCGACGGCCGTCGGCGCCGGATCGGGACGGACGATCCCGCCGGGCTCATGGCGGCCCTGGAGGCGGTCCCCCGGCAGACGTGATCGGGCCCGCGATTTCGGTCACCGTCGCCGGCGCAGGTACCGGAGCGCTCTCGGCAGGTTCTGGCGGTAGTGGACGCCGAGCGAGGAGCCGATGTACGGCGCGTACTGCGGGAGTACGGCTGTTGCCTGGACCGTCTTCTCGATCATCGACTTCTCCTGTCCCCAGACGAGGGCGTCGCCTCGTCGGACCGCGTCCAGGAACTCCTCGACCGAGTCTGCCCGGGCCGCGGTGACGACCCGCCCGATCTCGCCGAGCAGGTGCGCGTCCGTGCCGCCGGTCAGGGCGAGCGCGTGTTCGCGCGCGAAGGCCACCGCCCGGTCGTTCTGGGACCGGGTCATGCCGCCGCAGATCCCCTCGAGCCCGTCGAGTTGGAGCAGCACCTCGGGCGCGAGCTCGCCGGCCGCGATCGCCTTGCAGACCCCCCGGCAGAGGAAGAGGTAGCCGAAGGGATGAGCAGCAACCGCGAAGGCGTCCCGCCCCTCGAGCCCGGAGAGCACCTCCGCGGTCGGGAGCGTGGTCGCCATGTGCGGGCATCCGCCGAGGGCCCGTGCGATCACCGCATCGTGGTAGTCGACAAGGTCGTCGAGGGTATAGAAGTAGAGGAGCACGTGCGGCCCCTCCGAGGCCGAGACCTCGATCCCCGGGACGACAATCTGGCCCGGGGCCGCCTCGCGAATCGCGGCGACGGCACCCGAGACCGCGTTGTGGTCCGTGACCGCGAACGAAGCCCCGATCCGGCGTCCGCGCCTGAGCGCGTCTTTCACCCGGATCAGGCCGTCCGAGTGCTCCGTGTGAACGTGCATGTCGACGGCGACGTACCCGTCCTCGCAAAGGGTGGCGAGGTCCGGCATCCCGAACAGGACCCGTGCCGTCGAATCGCCGTTCATGCCCGTTGGGTGGGACGCCTCCGGCATTAACCCTTCTCCGGTTCCTATCCGGCATAGGCTGATGAGGCCGCCCGCCTAACCAGTATGCCGGGGACCGCAGGATGAGCGCGAGAAAGGAGTTCGTGATCGGCGTCTCAGGGGCGAGCGGCGCCCCGTACGCCCGCCGGCTGCTCGAGGTGCTGGCGAACGGAGCCGATGTCCACCTGATCGTCACGGACCAGGCGCGGGGGATCGCCGCCCGCGAGGGCGTGACCTACGACGATCTCGACGTGACCCGGCACCGGAACGACGACCTCGCTGCGGCGATCGCGTCGGGCTCGCACCGTATCGACGGGATGGCGGTCGTGCCCTGCAGTACCAAGACCCTGGCGTCGATCGCGACCGGTCTCTCGGCCTCGCTCCTGGCCCGGGCCGCGGACGTGACACTGAAGGAGCGGAGACCGCTGATCCTGCTCGTGCGCGAGATGCCGCTCTCGCGGATTCACCTCAAGAACCTGCTCGCCGCCGACGAGGCCGGCGCGACCGTGATGGTCGCGAGCCCGGGCTTCTACGGCCGGCCTGCGACAATCGACGACCTCGTGGACATGGTCGTGGGCCGGGTGCTCGACCACCTCGGTGTCGAACACGCGCTCGGGCCTCGATGGACGGGATACGATGACTGACACAAACCTGCGCGATTACCTAGGTGGACTCGTCGAGGACGGAGCGGCGATCGTGATCGACGAACTGGTCTCGCCCGAGTACGATGCGCCCAAGCGTTCGGCCGCCACCAACCGGCCGCTCTTCTTCAACGACCTCGGCAACGGCTGGCGCGGGGTCATGAACCTCGTCTCGGACCGGGCCACGATCGCCCGCGCCCTCGACCTTCCGCCGGATCGTGTCGTCCCGACCCTCGCGGCCGCCCGGTTCGACGGCGAGGTCGCGATCGACGGTCGTGTGACAACCGCCCCCGCCGACCTCGAGGCGATCCCGATCATGAAGCACTACCCGAGAGATGCCGGTCCGTACATCACGGCCGGGATCGTCTTCTCCCGGTACGGCGGCGTTCAGAACGCCTCGGTCCACCGGATGCTCGTGGACGGTCCCGGCCGGCTGGTGGCGCGGCTCGTCGAGGGGCGGCACACGTACAACCTCCACCGCCAGGCGCTCGCCGATGGGGAGGTACTGCCGATCGCGATCGCGATCGGGGTCCACCCGGCCGTAATGCTCGCGGCCAGCACGCGCGTGCCCGAGGGGAAGGAGCTCGCGTACGCGGCCGAGCTCCTCGGGGGCGAACTCGCCGTGCGCGAGTGCGGAAACGGCGTGCTCGTGCCCGACGCCGAAGTCGGGCTCGAGGGATCGATCGGGTCCGGAACCGCGGACGAAGGGCCGTTCGTGGACATCACGGGGACGTACGACCCGGTCCGGGTCCAGCCCGTGATCGAGCTCGCGGGCATGGCGATCAAGCAGGACCCGATCTACCACGGCATCCTCCCCGGCGGGGCCGAGCACAAGGCCCTGATGGGCGCGCCGTACGAGCCGATCGTCTACCGCGCCGTGGCCGGCGTCACGACGGTGAGGAACGTGGTCCTGACCCCCGGCGGGTGCGGCTACCTCCATGCGGTGGTACAGGTCAGGAAGGCGACGAACGGCGACGGCAAGAACGCCTGCATGGCGGCCTTTGCCGCGCACACCTCGCTCAAGCACGTGGTCATCGTGGACGAAGACATCGACCCCTGCGATATGGGGGAGGTCG
>JADGNL010000054.1 GCA_017883495.1 Methanomicrobiales archaeon
TCGTGTTGATGGAAAGTGGGCGCGTGCTCCACCAGGGGCGGCCCGACGAGGTCTTCCTGGACAACGGGCTCGTCCGTGCCGCGAAGCTCCGCCTCCCTGTTGTGCTCGAGGTCCACGCCGAGCTCGCGGCGCGGGGCCTGGTACGGTCCGGGGAACCCCCGCGATCGGTCCTCCACCTCGTCCACGCGCTCGACTCGACACACCCAGCGGAAGGACATGGGGCGGTCCTGCTCATCGACGCGGGACGAGTGGTGGCCGGGGACCTCGACCGCCTCTGCAGGGCTGCGGGCGTCCATGTTGGCGCCATGGGCACTGCGGCCAAGGCCCTCGCCGAGCGCGAGGGAGTCCGGCTCGAGTTCACCGCAGGCGTTATCGACCGCTGCCTTCTCAAAGCCCTCCTGGGCGAGGACTCGGTCATCCTCTGTTCGACTGCGATGCTCGACCACGTCAGGGACCGGGTGGCCGAGTTCGAGGCGAGAACCGGCCTCTCTGTCGAAGTCCGCGACCCGCTCCAGGCCGGCTGAGGCCGGTTCGGCCCGGCATACTCAAATCCCTCACCGTTGAAGTACGTTGCAGGGACCGTCGCCATGGATAAAACCCAGAGACGGTGGACGTGGCTCTCGATCGGCTTTTCGCTCGTAGTCCTGGCCGTGGTCCTCTATCTGACCGTCGACCGGAACACGCTCGAGCTCCTGCTCAACTTCAACCCGTTCTACCTCCTCCTCGCGCTCCTGCTCCGCACCTTCTCGCTCGTCTTCTGGGCTTTCCGAATGACGGAGCTCTCCAAGGCGCTCCGTTACCGCGTCGGAGTCCGCTACTCGTTCCTGGTCGTAACCGCAAACCTCTTCGCCGGCGCGATCACGCCCGGGCAGGCCGGCGGCGAGCCCGTCCGTATCCACGGGCTCTACCGGGCCGGACTCAAGATCGGCGACGCCACCGCGGTGGTGCTGATGGAGCGCGTGCTGGACGGAGTCGTGCTCTCCCTGATGGGTGTGCTCGCCATGATAGCGCTCGGCCCCCTCTGGCTTTCACTCCCACCCTGGATCATCGCGGGCATGGGCATTGCCTGGGCTTTCATGGTCGGCCTGATCCTGCTGCTCGCCCTCGCCGTGCGGCGTCCTGCCCGGGTCAAGGCCCTGGTCATGCGCGTGCTCACGTGGGCTGAGCGGCACTTCCCCCGCGAACGGATCCGCAAGGCGATCGCGGGCGCGAACCAGGAGACGGACAACCTCTTTGCGAGCCTGCTCTACTTCACCTCAGAGGGGCGGCGCGGGCTGGTCATGGGCGGACTCTGCACAGCCGCGTTCTGGTCCTCGGAGTTCTTCGTCGCGTCCCTGATCCTGATCGCGCTCGGTCAGGCGCCGTTCGTGGCCGAGTCGTTCCTGTTCCAGCTGATCATCGCGATTGTTTCGACGGTTCCGCTCACGCCGGGCTCCTCGGGGATCGCCGAGATCGCGGCCACGTCGCTCTATGTCCTGATCGTCCCCTCGTCGATCGTCGGGGTCTTCGTTCTCCTCTGGAGAGCCCTCCTCTACTACTATAACATCGTTGTCGGTGCGATCGGTTCACTCTGGGTGGTCCGGAAGGAGATCGCGCGGGGAGGGCCGGCCGAGCCGGAGCCCGAACAGGTGCTGATAGGCCCGAAATAGAAAGCGTCAGCCTTTTTTAGGCCGGCGATGGATAGTTATAGTCTCGCACGTCAAGTATGAGTACCGTCCCACGGTATCATATCCACAACTGTGCCTGAGAGGTGACCCATGTACATTCATTTGATGCTGACCGGCGCCATCGGCGTGATCGCCCTCGTGGTGGCCGGAATCTTTGCGATGCAGGTAATGCGGGCCGACACGGGCACGCCGGGAATGCGCGAGGTGGCCGCCGCCATCAAGGAGGGGGCGCTGGCCTTTCTGCGCAGGCAGTACACGACCATCGCCCTCATCGGCGTGGTCACGGCCGTGCTCCTCCTCGGAGTCTATTACCTGACCGGGCGGGCCGAGCTCGCGATTCCGACCGCGATCGCGTTTCTGTTCGGCGCGACTCTGTCCGGCGTGGCCGGGATCATCGGGATGTGGACGAGCGTCCACGCGAACCTCCGGTCGGCAGCGGCCGCGCAGACGAGCCTCGGAAAGGCGATCGTGGTCGCACTCCGCGGCGGGGCCGTCTCGGGCCTGACGATCGTCTCGCTCTCGCTCCTCGGAGTCTCGATCATCTTCACGGTCCTCGGCGGCGACCCCCAGACGACTCCGCTCCTGATCGTCGGCTTCGGCTTCGGCGCCTCGTTCATCGCGCTCTTCGCCCAGCTCGGCGGCGGGATCTACACGAAGGCCGCCGACGTCGGTGCGGACCTCGTGGGCAAGGTCGAAGCGGGCATTCCCGAGGACGACCCCCGGAACCCGGCCGTGATCGCGGACCTGGTCGGCGACAATGTCGGCGACTGCGCTGGTCGCGGGGCCGACCTCTTCGAGTCGACCGTGGCCGAGAATATCGGTGCGATGATCCTCGGTGTGGCCCTGTTCGGCGTCTTCGGCGTCAACGGCGTTCTCTTTCCGCTCGTGGCCGGAGCGCTCGGTCTGATCGCGACGATCATCGGAATTCTGACAGTGACCGAGTCGTCGGGCAATTCGGGCAATCCGATGGACGCCCTGAACCGCGGGTATTACGTGACCGCGATCCTCTCGGCCGTCTTCCTCTACTTCGCGGTCCAGTGGCTGCTCGGAAACATCTGGTTCTTCTACGCGGCCGTGATCGGACTGGTTCTCTCGGTGGTCTTCCTCTACCTGACCCTCTACTACACGGACAGCCGGTACCGGCCCGTGAAGGAGATGGCGAAATCCTCCCTGACCGGCTCGGCCACGAACATCATCACCGGGTTCTCGGTCGGCCTCGAGACGACGGGTATCGCCGCGATCGCGATCGGCGCCGCGCTTCTCGCGTCCTACTATTGCGGCGTGCAGTCCGGAGTCACGAACGGCGGTCTCTACGGCACGGCCGTGGCGACGATCGGCATGCTCGCTCCGGTCGCATACATCCTTGCAATGGACACCTTCGGCCCGATCGTCGACAACGCGGGCGGTATCGTCGAGATGTCGGGCCAGCCCGACGTTGTGATGGACCGGATCGCCGCCCTCGACTCGGCCGGCAACACGACCAAGGCGCTGACCAAGGGCTACGCGGTCGGTTCGGCCGCGCTCTCGGCGTTCCTGCTCTTCAACGCCTACATGACCGATGTCTCGATCCTGAGGGGTACGCCGTTCACGGTGGTGAACA
>JADGNL010000007.1 GCA_017883495.1 Methanomicrobiales archaeon
CGTGGGCTATACGATCGAGGAGCGGCCGGACGAGGTCGTGATCACGGTCCCGTCCTGCCCGTCGCAGGAGGCGCGGCTCCGGCGCGGCCTCGGCGAGTACGTCTGCCGCGAGATGCACCGGCGCGGAGTTCACGTCGTTCGCGCGCCAGGTGGACCCGCGGATCCGGGTCGAGTGCGTCCACGCCCCGCCCGATCCCCATCCCCCCGACGAGTACTGCGTGTGGCGCTTTGTGATGGCGGAGGACGGGGCATCGTGAACCGGACGCGGATCGAGTGGACGGACTTCACCTGGAACCCGGTCACCGGCTGCCTCCACGACTGCGACTACTGCTACGCCCGAAAGCTGACCGTCCGGTTCCCGGCCAACTTTCCGTCCGGCTTCGCGCCCGCGTTCCACCCGGAGCGGCTCGGGCAGCCCTGCCGGGTGAAGCGGCCGTCCCGCGTCTTCGTCTGCTCCATGGCCGACCTCTTCGGCGCGTGGGTTCCCGAGGGGTGGATCGAGGCCGTCTTCGAGGCGATCAGATCCTGCCCGCGCCACACCTTCCAGTTCCTGACCAAGAACCCCGCGCGATACGCGGCGCTCGACCTCCCTGCGAACCCATGGTACGGGACGACCGTGGATCGGGCCTCCGTTGTCGGCCGGATCGACGCCCTGCGCCCCCTCGCGCGGACGACCTTCGTCTCGTTCGAGCCGCTCACGGAGGAGATCGACCCGGACCTCAGGGGCATCGACGCGGTCCTGGTCGGCGCCCGCACCCAGCCCCTGCGCCTGCCGCCGCGGGAGTGGGTCGCGAGGATCGTGGAGCGGGCCCGGGAGGCGGGCGCCGCGGTCTTCATGAAGGACAGCCTCGCGCCCATCTGCCCCCGCCTCATCCGCGAGCTGCCCGCGTCCGCAGGTTCATCGACCGCGCAACGGTCGGTCGAGCCGTAGCGCCCGCGATTGCCGAACTTCCGCCTGACGCTCGCTAGGACGGATCCGAAGCGTGCAAATATTTATCCCGTTCTCATGGCATTGGTGGTGATATGGCTGTGACGGGGGCGGAGGGAGAACCGATGCGGGCCGTCCTCGTCGTCGGAGCCGGCGCGCGCCGCGGGCGGCGCCTCTTCTATGCTATGCGTCAGCTCCTCGAGGACCGTGGCATCCGCCTCGTGGGAGAACACCTGGTCGGCACGCCCGAGGAGGCGGCCGAGCGGGTCCGGTCGGCGGTCTACAATGACGTGCCGCTCGTGATCGTCGGCGGCGGCGACGGCACGATCCGGGCCGTGCTTCCGGCCGTGGCCCGGCGCGAGGTCGTACTCGGCATCCTCCCGCTCGGGACCGCGAACAACTTCGCCCGTTCGGTCGGCGTGCCCATGGACCTCGTGGGCGCGATCGACGCGATCGCCAACGGGAAGGAGATCATGGTCGACCTGGGGCTCCTCAACGGAGAGTACTTCGCGAACAACATCTCGATCGGGTATCCTCCAGCCACCGCCTCCGCGGCCCCCCGTGGCGTTAAGCGCTGGCTCGGCGCGTTCGCCTACGTCCTCTACGAAGGCGGGCTCATTCTCCGCCAGCGCCTCTTCTGCTGCACAGTTGAGACCGATGAGGGCACGACCCGCTTTCTGACCCGTCACATCATGGCCGTGAACGGCGCCCATTACGGCACCCGGCCGATCGCCCCCGACGCCACTCTCGACGACGGGCTGCTCGACCTCTTCGCGCTCGCCTCCCTCAGCCGGTATCAGGGGTTCCGGTTCTGGGCCCGATTCATGCTCGGCCTCCACCTCCGCGATCCCCAGCTCCGGCGGTTCCGGGTCGCGCGGGCTACGATTACGACCGATCCGCCGAGGCCCGTGATCATCGACGGAGAGCGCGGCCCGAGGACGCCGGTCGAGATCTCCGTGGCGCCCGGGGCTCTGCGGGTGATGGCTCCCCGCGAGCCCGACTGACCGGTCACGCGCCGCTAATGAGCAGCACGATCGAGATTCCGAGCATTGCGGTCAGCAGAAAAAGAGCGACTCCGGTCAGGGATGGGAGGGCCACGATGATCGCGCCGACGAAGGCCGCGCCGATCAGGGTCTCGATAACGGCGAAAAGAGCGATCCGCCGGAGCGTCAGGTGATGAAAAGGGAAGTACAGGCCGCTCACCCCCTCTCGATTACGATCCGCAGGGGCCGGCCGAAGACCTTCCTGAACGCCCGGGCCTGGTTCTCGGCCCCCCAGACCTCGAGGTGCGGGTCCGCGCCGCTTGAGAGGAGGAGCGTGACTGCGCCGTCGCTCTCCTCGAACCGCGCGGAGCTCACGATCCCTATATGGGTCCGGTCGAGGCTCTCGGCCAGACGGAGCAGGATCGCCAGGACGAGCACGAGCCGCCTATCCCCGGCTGCGAGGTCCCCGAGCTCGCGGCTGCCCGGCCCCGGCAGCTTCTTGCGGTGCAGCCGGGCGATGAGGCCAATGAGGACGATCTCGCGCTGATCGAACCCGGTGAGCTCGGTATTCGTGATGATGTACTGCGAATGGAGGTGATGGTTCGAGAACGCGAGGAAGGTCCCGATGTCGTGGAGGCGGGCTGCATACCCGAGGAGTTCGCGTTCGTCGTCCCCGAGGTTATGAAGGCCGATCGCCCGGCTCGAATCGAAGAGCTGCCAGGCGAGCCGCCGGACGTGGTCGGAATGCACCTCGGCACATCCGCACACACTGGCAAGACGTGAGACCGATAGCTCTCGAACGGAGACGGCGCCATGCGGCGGCAGGTATCCGTGCCGTGAAAGGTAGTCCACCAGGAGTCCCTCCTTCAGCCCGCGGCGGGTGATCGTCACGGTCCTGACTCCGAGGTGCTCGCCGATCGTCTCGAGGATAGCGGCCCCCGGCACGATGATGTCGGCCCGGCCGGGGTTGATCCCCGGCACTGCCCGGCGCTCCGCGAGCGGCAGAGCGAGCAGGTGCCGGGCCGCACGATGCAGATCTCTCCGGGTGAGGGCGGTGGCCGGGCCCGGTGCAGTATCGTTCGTCAGGCGTGCGGCGACCTCTGCCAGGGTCTGGATCGTACCCGAGGAGCCGATGACCCGATCGATCCTGTATCCGTGGAGCTCCTCGAGCGGCCGGATAAGGGCCGAATGGGAATATTCGAGCATGGCCTGGTACTCGGCCATCGAGTAGATCCCGAATCGGCTCCGGGGGGGAAAGAGTGCCCCGAGCCGGACCGACCCGAGCTTGGTGCTCGTCAGGCACTGGTGCGTAAAGGCATCTCCGACGACGATCTCCGTACTTCCCCCCCCGATATCGATGAAGAGAGCCGATTCTCCGTCGAGCGTGAGGCTGCTCGAGACCCCGAGATAGATCAAACGTGCCTCTTCGAGCCCGGAGACCACGTGGACATCGAGTCCCGCCTCGAGCCTCAGGCGTTCGAGGAACTCGGCCTGGTTCGACGCCTCACGGGTGGCCGACGTCGCGACGGTGACGAGCTCGGCGGCGCCGAATGAACGGGCGAGGTCGACGAAGCGTCGGAGTACCAGGATCGCCCGTTCCATCGCAGTCTCGGAGAGTCGTTCCTCCGTCAGTCTCCCCTCCCCCAGGCGGACCGCTTCCTTCTGTTCGCTCAGGACCGCGTACGATCCGTCGGGATGAATCCGCACGCAGAGAAGGCGGACCGAGTTCGTCCCGATATCGAAGAAAGCGACCACCCGTTCGCGCTCCATCAGTCTCGCTCCCAAACGATCCTGTATCGAAGTCCGCCGACCTCTTCGAGAAGGTCCGCCCTGGTCACCGTCTCGCTCACGGTTTCGACAACGGGGCGCCGAACCCGGCAACGGACCGTGATCACATCCGTGTCGATGTCGCACCGGAGATCCGCGACCAGCTGCTCGTGGTCGTGGTCGAGCCAGTCCGCGAGGCGAAGCATCCCGCCGAGCCACCGTATCCTGGCCCGGTTCGCCTCGTCCAGAGCGCCATAGACAGGATGGCGATCCGGGTCGGGAAGAGACCGGCGGTGGTATCGGGCGACGAGGGCGACGATCGTACGATCCGGTTCTTCGAACGGCAGATTCCGATCACTCCGGATCATCTCGCAGGAGCGGCGGTGGTGTGCCCGCCGGCCCCCGCTCCAACCGATGTCGTGAAGGAGGCCGGCCGAGACCAGAAGGTCCCGATCCGCGGACGCGAGAGCGTGGAGCGGCGCCAGGCCATAGAAGAGGCGTTCGGCCAGGAAGGCCACCTGTTCGGCGTGCGCAATGTCACTGACGTGCGAGTGTACCCAGTCACGGACGCGGTCGACAGGGGCCGGCTCACCCTTCATCGGGTGAGATCCCCCAGGGAGATCGGTGCGGGTGCGGCCGAGTCAGGGGCAGTTTCTTCGCCCCGGTTCAGGCTGATCGAGAAGTGGCAGATGTCGAAGGGGAAGAGCTGCAACAGGGCATAGTCGGCTTTGTCCGTGCCGGCTTCCGATCGGCCCACGCTTCCGGGGTTGAGAAACCTGACGCCCCTGATGGTTCGAGCCATGGGGCGGTGGGTATGCCCCAGGATTACCACGTCGGCTTCCCTGTCCCTCTCCGGGGCGGGAACCCGATCCTCGGGCAGGTCGGGCAAAATCCCATCCTTTCCACCCTCCGGAGCGATATGGGTGACCAGGAGCCTGACCCCCCTGAGCATGAAACGACGAGTCGAGGGTAAATCATCGAGATAGGCGAGCTGAGCGGAGGAGAGGACCCCTGCGGTCCAGGCGACCCGGGCCGGGTCCGCGGTTTCGTCGCCCGTTCCTCTCCGTCCTTTTCGTGCAGTCTTGACGACCTTTCTGTCCAGGTTGCCCGCGACGTCGATCGATCCGATCTCCCGCAGGCGACGGATCACCTCGTTCGGCGAGGATCCGTACCCGACCAGGTCGCCGGCGTTGATGAAACCGGTCGCCCCCCGCATCTTCGCATCCGCGATCACCGCCTCGAGAGCGGGCAGATTGCCGTGAACATCTGCGATCAGAGCAATCCTCGCAGAGCCGGTCCCTTCGTTCATCTGCTCGAGATCCGCGGGAGGTTTCATCGTCTCGTCCCGGGCGTGCAGGAGCCGCTCCTCCAGCTGTTCGAGATACCGGTTCTCCTGCAGCTCGTTCCAGTATTCGACCGCACGAGCATGAGTTCGGGTCCGCTCGGCGCGGCGATCTTCGATCAGGTGACGAATGCCCGGTTCGATATACATAAAGAACCCGTCGTGGCCGAAATAGGTGATCGTCCGCGTTCGTTCCTCCTCGAGGAAGATCGGCAGCATTTCGAGCCAGACATCGCAGTCATGCACCTCGCCGAGGAGGTCCTGAAGCCGTTTGAGGACCTTGAGCTCCCCCTTGAGCCCGTCATCGAAGAGCGCCCCGAAGGCCTCGAGCGTATACCGAAAGCGCTTGGCCGCGATCCGCATCTCGTGGTGTTCGTCCACCTGCGTCGGGTCCGCGAGGGCGGGGGCATGGAGGCGGAGCCCGTCGATCCGGATCATGGACTGGAGGTACGCCGCGTCGTATACGGGCGCAGAGTGATGATCGGCACCCTCGCGCCGGAGCCGGATCTCCAGGGTCCTGAATCGCCCGGCCATCTCCTCGAGAAGGTCCGAGGACTCCATGGCGTTGAGTAGGGAGACCACATCCGGCTGGAGCCGCTCCCGCTCCTGCTCAAGCCGCAGGAGGAGGCACTCGATCCCCTGCTGCCCCGACGGCGCGGCCCGCGCCGGATCGGGAAGCTGCGCTTCGATCTCCCGCCGCCGTTTGAGAGTGACTGCAAAACGGGCGAGCAGGCGGCGGAATCCCGGAAAGAGGGGTTGACGAACGTCGTCAGGAAGAGACGGGACCGTGGCGGCCGGCAGAGCTGAGCGGGCACTGGTACGGATCGACATCCCGGGTGGAACGGAGCCATCGGCCGCGGCGCTCACACGAAGGCCGGTTTCGGCCGGACCCGAGTGCTCGGGGAGACGTCCCGCATACGATAGGAGAAAGTCGATCTGGACGTCGACGTCTCGCGCGGCGCCGAGAGCACGGGTGATCCTCCGGATTCGACGCAGCCAGCGTCGGAACTCCCGGTCGCCGACACACCCCTCCAGCAAGGGCAGCGCCGCACGCACCCGGCGGGACGCGACCCGCATCCGGTGGACGTACTCGATATCTCTTCCGGCCCGGACCCCCTCGATCTCACTGTGGATATCGGGGAGGAGGCCGATGAGGAGCCGTGCACAGTAGAGGCAATAACCGGGATCGCGACCGGGCGCCCGCAGTGCCTTTCCACGTCGTGCCATGATCCTCTCAGCGGAACTCGCGCGGGTTGAGCGCGCCTTCGCTCGGCCCGGCCGGTGTGAACCAGTCGCCCCGGTGATCGATCATCCATACCTGCGTATCGAAGGGTTCGCCCCCGTTTTCAGGCCTGACCCGCTCGTACGAGCCGTCGGCCCGCAGCCGCCTGGCCTTGGCCGTGTCCTGAAGGTGGACGTCGAGGATCCGGTGCGCGACCACATGCCTGACGGCCGGGTCGATGAGAGGGAAGAGGATCTCCACTCGTCGGTCCAGGTTACGCGGCATCAGGTCGGCCGACCCGGAGAAGACCTCTTCGTCGCCTCCGTTCCGGAAGTAGTAGATCCGCGAGTGCTCGAGGAACCGGCCGACGATTGAACTGACCGTGATCCGTTCGGAGAGCCCCGGAACGCCCGGCCGCAGGCAACAGATACCGCGGACCTGCAGGTCCACCTGTACACCGGCCTCCGAGGCCCGGTACAGGGCATCGATACACTTCCGGTCGACGAGGGCGTTCATCTTGAAGGCGATACGCCCGCCTCCGAGGGCGCGATGAAGCTCGATCTCGCGCTCGATCAGGGAGAGCAGACCGGAGCGGACAGAGACCGGCGCAACCAGCAGGCGGCGGTACCGGCTGATCCTGGCATAACCTGTCAGATAGTTAAAGAGGTCCGCAACATCCGCCCCGATTGCGCTATCCGTCGTGAAGAGCCCGAGGTCCGTGTAGACTCTCGCCGTACCCGCATTGTAGTTCCCCGTCCCGAGGTGAATGTATCGGACGATACCGGAGGGCTCCCGACGGACCACCATGCAGACCTTGGCATGGACCTTGATCCCGACAAGGCCATAGACCACGTGGACCCCGTCTCGCTCGAGGGCCCGCGCCCACCCGATGTTGTTCTCCTCGTCGAAACGGGCCTTGAGCTCGATCAGGGCCGTGACCTGCTTGCCATTCTCCCGCGCCTCCATCAGCGCGTCGACCACCGGAGAGTTCGCTCCGACCCGGTAGAGGGTCATCTTGATGGCGAGTACGTCGGGATCGGATGCCGCCCGCTGCAGGAACGTGATGAAAGGCGTGAAGGAGTCGTACGGATGGTAGAGGAGGATATCTCCGCGACGGATCGCGGCGAACGGGTCCTCCTCGGCGGTGAGGGTGGGCGGCACCGCGGGATAGTAAGGCGGGTCCCTGTGTTCGGGGCGGGCGAGGGAGGCGAGCTGCATCAGGTCCGCCATTCCGATCGGACCGTCGTTGCGGTAGACCATGTCCAGACCGATCCCGAGGTGGCCTGCGACGAAGCCGCATCGGGTCTCGGGCATCGCACGTTCGACCTCGACCCGGACGGGTTGACCGACCCGCCGCATCTCAACGCTCTCTTCCACTGCGGTCAGGAGGTCGGAAGCCTCGTCCTCCTCGATCTCCAGGTCGGCGTTGCGCGTGATCCGAAAGGGGTAGGCCGCGAGGACGACGAGGCCGGGAAAGAGCAGGTCGAGGTTGGCCGCGATCAGGTCTTCAAGGAAGACGAACTCCCGGGGGCAGGGGAGGGCCTGCGATCGTTCCGTATCTGAAGGGACATCGATCAACCGGGGATAGACCCCGACAGGAACCTTGAGACGCGCGAACCGATCGCCGTCTTCGGGGTCGTGAACCACGATCGCGAGGTTGATAGAGAGGTTCGAGATGAACGGGAACGGGTGCGAGGTGTCGAAGGCAAGCGGAGTCAGGACCGGGAAGATCTCGGACTCGAAGAACTTGCGGAGACGCCCCCTCGACACCTGGTCCAGATCCGCGACCCGCCGGATCCGGATTCCCGCACCGTCGAGGCGCGGGAGGAGGTCGTCGTTCCAGCACTGCTCGGCCGAGTGCAGGAGAGGGATCAGAGCTTCTCGGATCTCAGTCAGCTGCTGCCGGGGGGTCATGCCGTCGGGTGGCGTCTCGACGAAGCCTTCGAGACTCTGCCGCTGAAGGCCGGCCACCCGGATCATGAAGAATTCGTCGAGGTTGTTGGCAAAGATCGCAAGGAACTTGATCCGCTCGAGGAGCGGGTGCGAAGTGTCGAGCGCCTCGTCGAGCACCCGCCGGTTGAATTCGACCCAGCTCAGCTCGCGATTGATGTACATCCTCTGCTCCGCCGGAACCTGAGGTCGGTCGCACTCGCCGCCAGGGCCCCTTTCTGCCTGCACGTCCACCATGTTCATGTCTCAACTTCCATTTCGCGGAGTCGGGAGAGATCAATCTCTATGTTTCAGACCTGATGTATATATTTACATCTGGTATTTCCAGAGTCGGGATCCGGTATCTGTTCCGACAGTCCGGATACGGGCGGCCAGATCCTCCGCATGGGACCCGAACCAGTACAAACGACCGCACGGGTCGCACCAGAAGAACTCGCTGTCACCGGGGTTGGAAGGCGCGTACGGGGCTGCTGCGATCTCGCTGGTCGAGGCGGGTCGGAGGAGGGTGTTGCAGCGCGAGCAGCGGTCGAGCCTGAGCACGGGCTCGACGAGCCCGGCTCGGGCAAGGGCGGACACCTGCTCGAGCACGTCGTCCCCGCTGACCAGCACGCCGCCGCGGCCGGCCAGCTCGCGATCGCGGGTGAGCAGGATCCGCCCCTCGGCCGATGCACGGCGGAGGAGCTCGGAGTCCTCCTGCGGCCCGCCCGGACCGAGCTCGGTCGCCGCGAGGGTGTCGTAGCCCATGAACCGGAGGTACCGGACCAGCGGGCCGAGCATCCGATCCACGAGGAACCGGGGCTCCTCGAAGGGGGCAGGCTCCTCCAAGGGAGCGCACCCATTGTCGGAGGGAGGATCAGAGGGGCGGGATGGACCGGACAATCGGGATCGCCTCGCCGCACTGCCGGCAGTGGCCGTCGTCAAGGCCGGTGATTCGCCCCTGCATCAGGGTACGCTCGATCAGCAGGTTGCCGCAGACGGGGCACCAGGTGTTCTCGTACTTGTGGCCGCCGACGTTTCCCAGGTACGGGTAGCGCAGGCCGAGCTCCTTGGCGCGCTCGTAGATCCGCTCGAGGAGACGGATCGGGGTCGCGGGCCGGTCGCGCATCCGGTAGTCGGGGTGGAAGCGCGTGAAGTGCATGGGCGTGTCCGGTCCGAGGTTCTCGACAACCCACCGGATTAGCCCGTCCGTTTCCTCGGGCGAGTCGTTGAGACCAGGGATCACGAGTGTGACCGTTTCGACGTGCATCCCCGCATCGTGCGCGCGTTTCGTCGAGGCGAGGACGGGTTCGAGGCGCGCGCCGCAGACCTTCCGGTAGAAGGAGTCGTCGAAGGATTTGAGGTCCACCCGGAACGCGTTCAGCATGGCGGCGAGCGCGTCCACCGCCTCCTCGGTCATGAACCCGTTCGTGACATAGACCGTGCCGAGGCCGGCCTTACGCGCGAGCCGACCCATGTCCATCGTGTATTCGAAGGTCATGGTCGGCTCGTTGTACGTCCACGCGACCGAGGCGCAGCCGTAGGCGAGGGCGCGCTTCACCGCGTCCTCAGGAGCGAGCTCGGGCAGGGTGCCGATGGAATCCCCGGCGCGCGAGATCTGCCAGTTCTGGCAGTGCTCGCACGTGAAGTTGCAGCCGACCGAGCCGAGCGAGTAACAGAGGGTGCCGGGCAGGAAATGGTTGAGCGGCTTCTTCTCGATCGGGTCCACGTTCTCGGCGCTCACCCGCGCGTACGAGTCCGAGTAGAGGACGCCCCCCCGGTTCACGCGGACGCCGCACTTTCCGGCGCGGCTGTCGGCGATATGGCACCGGTGGTTGCAGAGCCGGCAGTCCGTGGTGCCGTCCGGGTTTCCGGTGTAGAGCTGTGCCTCGTGCATGGTCGCCACCGATCCCGGAATGGCGCCCCAGCTATATTAATCCCCTTCCCTTTCGGGCTCGTCGTCGTCGACCTCGACGACGAAGGATCCCCGGTACTTACAGGCATGGCAGATATAGACCTGCCCGATGTATCCACCCGCAACCGGAAAGATCTCGGGGGACCCGCACGAAGGACAGCGAAGCATCGCAACAGGTATATCTGATCTCCACGGCCATTAATTCCACGGAATGACGCCTGCCGCGCCATCGCCCGGAGGACGGGCTCGGAAGACGATCGTGCTCTCCCTCGGGGGGTCGGTCCTGATCCCCTCGCTCGAGTCGAACGCCCTCGGCGCGTATGCCGCCGTGCTCGCGGAGCTGGCCGGGCGTGCCCGGGTCTATGTCGTGGTGGGCGGCGGGGGCGAGGCCCGGCGGTACATCGGCGTGGCGCGCACGCTCGGCATCGACGAGGCGACCCTCGACGAGCTCGGCATCCTGGTCACGCGCCTGAATGCCCGGCTCCTGATCGCGGCCCTCGGCGACGCGGCGTATCCCCGCGTTCCCGAGACCTACGCCGCCGCGAAGGAGTGCGGCGTCGCCGGGCGGATCGTCGTGATGGGCGGCGTAGCGCCCGGCCAGACCACGGACGCGGTCGCGGCCGTGCTGGCCGAGGAGGTCGGGGCGGACCTCCTGATCAACGCGACCTCGGTGCCGGGGATCTTCACGGCCGACCCGAAGCGGGACCCGTCCGCGACGCGATACGAGACCATGACTCCGGCCGAGCTCCTCGCGCTCGTCAGCCGCGAGCGGATGGGGGCGGGCTCGAACACGGTGATCGACCTGGTCGCGGCCAAGATCGTGGAGCGGTGCGGGATCCCGATGGTCGTGCTCGACGGGCGCGAGCCCGGCGGGATCCGGGCAGCGGTCTTCGACGGCGCGTTCGAGGGAACGATCGTCGCCCCGGAGAAGTGCCGGCCGCTCCCGCTCTGAGGGAGAGCGGCCCGGCATGAGAACGCTTTTCCCCGTCCGGGCCCAACCGATCTGAAGCGCCGGGGTAGTAGGGTAGCCTGGTCCATCCTAGAGCGTTTGGGACGCTTTGACGGCAGTTCGAATCTGCCCTACCCCATCTCGATGCCGGGTGCGGCAATGGACGACACGGCCTGTACTCCGATCTTCGACCTCCTCGCGGCCGCCTATCCGCACGCCACGGATCCCGAACCGTTCTTCTCGAGCCCGTTCCAGGTGCTCGTCCTGACCATCCTCTCGGCCCAGACCACGGATAAGCAGGTCTGGGCCCTCCGGGAGCCGCTCTTTGCCGCGTATCCCACGCCGGCCGCTCTCGCCGCCGCCGATCCCACCGAGCTCGAGGCGATCATTCGTCCGACCGGGTACTACCACGCGAAGGCCCGCCACCTGATCGGAGCGGCCCGGATTCTCGTCGCCGAGTATGACGGACAGGTGCCCGCCCGCATGGAGGACCTCGTCCGCCTCCATGGGGTCGGGCGCAAGACCGCGAACATCGTGCTCTACCACGCGTTCGGCCAGAACAGGGGCGTCGCGGTCGATACCCACGTCCTCAGGCTCGCGCAGCGGATCGGGCTCTCGGACCATGCGGACCCGGCCGGGATCGAGCGCGACCTGATGGCCTGCCTCCCGCCCGAGAAGTGGGGACCGGTGACGGACCTCATGATCGCACACGGGCGGGCGATCTGCATCGCCCGGCGCCCGCGCTGCGAGGTCTGCCCGATCCGTCAGCACTGCAGGTATTACCGCGAGGTCCGTCGGGCCGCCTCCGACTGAGACGAGGCCGTACAGCCGGGTTCGGAGCCGGCATAGCCCCTGTTCCCGACCGGGTCCCATCAGGATACGATCCTTGATGTGCTCTCCTGACAGAGTACCCAATGGATGCCGAGTCCTCCCGTTGAACTGATCGTCGCGATCATCGGAATCGCGCTGGTCTTCGACTTCACGAACGGATTTCACGACTCGGCCAACTCGATCTCGACGGTCGTCTCCACCAAGGTCCTCTCGCCGCGCTCGGCCGTCGCGTTCGCGGCGTTCTTCAACTTCATCGCCGCCTTCGGGTTCGGCGTCGCGGTCGCCTCCACGGTCAGCAAGATCATCAACCTCGACCAGGTAGCCGCCGAGATCGTGCCGTACATCGTGCTCGCGGCCCTCATCGGCGCGATCAGCTGGAACCTGATCACCTGGTATGTCGGTCTGCCAAGTTCCTCCTCGCACGCCCTGATCGGCGGCATGGCCGGCGCCGGGATCGCCGCGGCCGGCGTGGCCGGGGTGAAGCTCTCCACCGTGGTGGTGGTGGCCGAGTTCATGGTGATCTCCCCGATTATCGGGCTCATCGTGGGCTTTCTCTTCATGGTCGTCGTCCTTCGGGTCACCCGAAACCTCCACCGCGAACAGGCGGACCACCATTTCCGGCGCCTGCAGCTCGTCTCGGCCGGGGCGTACAGCTTCAGCCACGGCACGAACGACGCGCAGAAGACGATGGGGATCATCACGCCCCTGCTCTTCAGCATCGGTTACTACGGCACCAGCGTCGACCCGAACAACCTGCCGATCCCGATCTGGGTGATCATCGTCGCATACAGCGCGATCGCTCTCGGTACCTTTCTGGGCGGCTGGCGGATCGTGAAGACGCTCGGCTACAAGATCACCCGGCTTCGCCCCGTCCACGGCTTCGCGGCCGAGACTGTGAGCGCGGGGACGATCCTCGGGATGTCGTTCCTGGGGATCCCGGTCAGTACCACCCATATCATCAGCACGGCCATCATGGGCGTGGGCTCGACCAAAGGACCCGGCGCCGTGCGCTGGGGGATCGCGCGAAACATCGTCGGAGCCTGGATCCTGACGATCCCGGCCGCCGCGGCGATCGGTTTTGCCGCCTACTGGGCCTTACATTTCTTTATTTGACAGGGCTGCGAAAAAGGGGAAGGCGTCGGGACAGCCCTCTGTTCAGGAGTGACGGATCACGATGTCCGAGATGATGTTCGCGACCGTCTCGCAGCGGTCCGTCGCGCGCTCGAGCTCCTCGTACACGTCCTTGAGCTTGATGATCAGGACGGCGTCGTTCGTCTTGAAGAGGTCGGAGAGGGCGTGGCCGAGCACGTCGTCCGCGAGGTTCTCGAGCCGGTTGACCTCGATCACCCGGGCGTCGATGTCCTTCCCGTTCGAGAGCTTCCGGAGGCAGCGTATCGCGCCCTGGAGCTCGACCGCCGAGAGCTGGATCAGCTTTGCCATCTGCCGCATCACGTCGTCCGACGCCTCGACGCCGTAGACGCGCATCATCTGGACCGAGCCCTCGATGCAGTCCAGGACGTCGTCGAGGACCGAGGCGAGGCGGGAGATCTCCTCGGGCTCGAGCGGCGTGATGAAGGTCCTGTTCAGCTGGAAGTAGATCCGATGGGTGATCGTATCGCCCGCGTGCTCCAGGTCCTTCATCTCCGGGCAGCACCCGACGGGGTTCGCCCCCGACTCGGTGAACTTCACGAGCAGGTCGGCGGCCTCGACCAGGATCTCGGCCATCTCCTCGAACAGGTCGAAGAAGACCTGGTCCTGCGGAATCAACACCTCTCTCAGGCCCACGGTGGATCACACGGTATTGATCGTCTCCGCAGGTAAAGGAGTCGGTTTCGGCGAGCGGCGCGTCGTCGTGACGGCCGGGCCGTACGGCGTGCGATAGAAAAAGAACGTGCGAGAAACGAGTGGACCGAGCGGGAATTGAACCCGCGGCCTCTACCATGCCAAGGTAGCGATCTACCCCTGATCTATCGGCCCGTTGCCTTACCTAGTTGACCGCCCGAGCACTTAAGAATTCCCGAACGGACCAGCGAAATCCTGATACCCGCCCCCGCTCCACAAGCTGGCGGAGTCGGAGATGGTCAGGGTCGGTGTCCACGTCTCGATCGCAGGATCGATAGCGAAGGCCGTGGAGCGGGCGCAGGGGATCGGCTGCGACACGTTCCAGATCTTCTCGCGCAACCCGCGCGGCTGGGCCGCGAAGCCGCTCGCCGCGGCAGATGCCGACGCGTTCCGCGCCGCCCTGGCCGCCTCGGGGATCGCTCCCGTGGTCGATCACATGCCCTACCTGCCGAACCTCGCGTCGTCGAAGGACGAGCCGTACGAGCGCTCCGTGCTTGCGCTCGGAGACGAGCTCGTGCGCGCGGAGGCCCTCGGCATTCCGTTCGTCGTGACCCACCTCGGCCACCACCTCGGGGCCGGGAGCGACGCGGGCGAGGCGCGTGTGATCGCCGCGCTCGACCTCGTCATGACCTCCGCCCCGCCGGGCGTGACCCTCCTCGTCGAGAATACGGCCGGCGAGAAGAACAGCGTCGGGTCATCCTTCGCCTCGATCGCCCGCATCCTCGAGGGCTGTGCCTGCCCGGGCCGAATCGGCGTCTGCCTCGACACCTGCCACGCGTTCGGCGCCGGGTACGACCTCCGGAGCCGCGACGGCGTGGAAGAGACTCTCGCCGCTTTCGACGACACGATCGGCCTCGAACTCCTCCGCGCCCTTCACTGCAACGACTCGAAGGGTGCGCTCGGTTCGGGGCTCGACCGGCACGAGCACGTCGGGCTCGGCGCGATCGGCGAGGAAGGGTTCCGTCTCCTCCTCCACCGCCCCGAGTTCGCCGACCTCCCGTTCATCTGCGAGACCCCCGAGGACGGCCGGCGCGACGGCGCCGGCAACATCGCGAAGGTCCGCGAGCTCGCGGCCTGATCCCCGCCCCCTTTTTAAAACGGATCCACGGATTCTCCCACGATCACCGAAAAGTTATACGGGAATCGACGAAAAACCATCTGGTCTACAGATGAGGATCCCATGACGAGAAGAATGCTCAGCGAGTCCGAAGGCTACGACCTGCTCCGCGACTACGGCGTGCCCGTGCCGGCGTTCGAGCACGTGACCACACCCGAGGAAGCGGAAGAGGCCGCCGGCCGGATCGGCTTCCCGGTCGTGATGAAGATCGTCTCGCCCCAGATCGTCCACAAGTCCGATGCGGGTGGAGTGATTGTCGGCGTCGGCTCGCCCGAGCAGGCCGCGGCCGCGTTCACGAAGATCGTCGAATCGGCCCGGGCCTACGACGCCTGCGCCGAGATCGCGGGTGTGCTCGTCGAGGAGCAGGCCGCGCCCGGCCTCGAGCTGATCATCGGCGGCAAGACGGACCCGGCGTTCGGCAAGGTCCTGACCTTCGGCATGGGCGGCACCCTCGTCGAGCTGATGAAGGACGTCACCCTCCGGATTCTTCCGATCGACGAATGCGACGTGCGGTGCATGGTCCGCGAGATCAACGGGTACCCCCTGATCGCCGGCTACCGCGGCATGAAGCCTCGCGACGAGGAGGGGCTCGTGCAGACGATCCTCGCCGTGCTCCGGTTCTTCGAGGAGGCGCCGGGCGTGGTCGAGTTCGACATCAACCCCCTCCGCCTGTACGAGCAGGGCGGGCGCGCGGTCGACGCCCGGATCATCGTCGACGACTGTCCGAAGGAGGTCGCGATCGCGGAGCGGCTCGAGCTCCCGCTCGAGTACTTCAACCCCCGGTCCGTCGCGGTGATCGGGGCCTCGTCCGACTCCAAGAAGATGGGGTATGCGGTCATGCACAACCTGCTCCAGTTCCCGGGGCAGCTCTACCCCGTCAACAACAAGCGCGGCGACGTGCAGGGTCTGAAGGCCTACCAGTCGGTCAAGGAGATCCCGGCCCCCGTGGACATGGCCGTGATAGCGGTCCCGGCGAACTTCGTGCCGAAGGTCGTCGAGGAGTGCGGGCAGAAGGGCGTCCCGATCGTGGTGATCATCACGGCCGGATTCAAGGAGATGGGCGAGCAGGGCCGGGCCCTCGAGGAGCGGATCATGGCGATCGCGAAGGGCTACGGGACGCGCATCATCGGCCCGAACTGCCTCGGCCTGATCGTGCCGCCCCGCGGGCTCGACACCACGTACGTCCACGAGTCTCCGCGCCCGGGCAGCATCGCGTTCATCTCGCAGTCGGGTGCGATCATCAACACGGTCGTGGACTGGTCGCTCGCCGAGGAGGTCGGCTTCTCGGCCGTAGTCTCGGTCGGCAACCAGGCGGACCTGAACTTCCTCGACTACCTGAACTGGGTCCGGCGCGATCCCAAGACCAAGGGTGTTATCCTCTACATCGAGGAGATCCGGGACGGCCGGGCCTTCATGAAGGTGGTCGA
>JADGNL010000055.1 GCA_017883495.1 Methanomicrobiales archaeon
ATCCTTCTCCCGGTCGGCCCACGAGATCGGCTCGGGAATGCTCAGGACATCCTCGGGCTGATGATCGGCGATCACGCGGCGCGGCAGAGTCGTGGCGACACCGCGTTCGGCGAGGGCATCGGGCAGGGCGCGGAGGAAGGCGAGAATCCCGGTCTCGGCGCCGAAGTGTTCGCCGTAGGTCTCGAAGTCTTTGAAGACCGAGACGACGGGGTCGGCGATCGCGGCCACCTCGTCCGCGTACGCCCCGACCTCGAGGGTCTCGGCGGGATCGTGCCGGTCCGCGAGCGCCCCGCCGTAGCGGTAGGCGATCTCATCCGAGAGATGGGTGTTCCGGAGGAGTGTCGGCATGCCCATGCAGAGGTAGAGCCTGTTCGGCGAGCGATCCCCGAGGACTCGCGGCACCCCCTCCGTGTACGCGGCGAGGAAACCGAGCTCGCCCGCCAGGGTTGCGATCTCGTTGGAATAGATGAACTCGGTGTTCTCGAGCGTGGTGGGGCGGATGTGGAAGAGGTCCCAGAGCACGTCCATGTGCTGATACACCTGTTTCGCGAACTCCGTCTTGTCGCGGAAGAGGGATGCGACGGAATGATAATAAGTCTGGGCGAGTACCTCGGCGTTGCGGTGGCGGGCCACCTGGCCGAACTGCTCGAGCGTATCCGGGCGCCAGCGCTCGAGCTGCTCGATCAGCGTGCCCGAGAACGAGAAGGCGAACTGGTGGCCGGCGTCGAGGCTCTCGAGGACGATGCGGGTTGCCGGGTCGTAGCAGCGATCCGCGACCCGCTCCAGGATCTCGCGGTTTGCCGGGTCGAAGTACCGGTCAGGTTCGACTGGGGTCGCCTCGCAGCGGAACGCTCTCCTCAGCCGCAGCGGCTGGTGGACCTCGAATCCTAGGACGATCTCGGGAATGATGCACACCTCCTGTTGCGACGATGGCCGGACGTTCGGGGAGTTGCTACGGCGTCGCTGGCCGTCTCGCCTATTGCAGGGTGGGTAGTGCTCCCGGGGAGGGTATAAGAAGTTTCCGGAAAAATGGGCGATAATCGGGTATATTGGGACAAAATGGCCTGAAAGGTTGCAACAAAATATAAATATCGCTCTGATAATTCAATCGCCGCAGGACCGTTCTCACGCAGTTCCCGGGCGACCTGCCGCACAGAGGCGGACTCGACGGTGAAGCTTGAATAGTGGCGCCTCCCATCTGTATACATGCCCCGCCGCCGGATCACGTTCTCGCGGAACGTCTTCCTGCCGCTGACCACAGTCTGCCGGAACCGGTGCGCGTACTGCGGCTTTCGCCGGCCCGTTGGGCCCGGGTGCCTGATGCGGCCCGATGAGGTCGGGGCCGTCCTCGACGAGGGCGCCCGCACGGGCTGCACCGAAGCCCTCTTCACCTTCGGCGAGCGCCCGGGGGAAGTGCCTGGCTTTGCAGCCGAGCTCGGCGCCGTCGGCGAGGAGTCCATCCTCGACTACTGTCGCCGGCTCTGCCTCGACGCGATCGAACGCGGCTTACTGCCGCACACGAACGCAGGAGTGCTCGACGAGGTCGAGCTCGAGTCGCTCGCGGAGGTGAACGCGAGCATGGGGTTGATGCTCGAGACAACGGCCCGGGTGCCTTCGCATGAGGGCTCGCCCGGCAAAGATCCTGAGGCCCGGCTCGCAACGATCGAGGCCGCCGGCCGTCTCCGGATTCCGTTTACGACCGGCCTCTTGCTCGGGATCGGCGAGACCGCGGCGGACCGCGTCGAATCGCTCGAGGCGATCAGAGCCCTGCACCGGCGGTACGGCCACATCCAGGAGGTGATCCTCCAGAACTTCGCGCCACAGGAGGGGACGGGCATGGCCGGTGCGGCGACGATCGCGCCCGCCGAGTACTGCGAAACGGTACGGCTGGCCCGCGAGGTGCTGCCGGCCGAGGTCGCGGTCCAGGTCCCGCCGAACCTAGCGGACGCAGCCGTCCTCGTCCGGTGCGGCGCGGACGACCTCGGCGGGGTCTCGCCCTGTTCGATCGACCACATCAACCCCGACCACCCCTGGCCGGCCGTCGACGAGCTCCGGCGTGCAGTCGCGCCCGATGCCGAGCTGGTCGAGCGGCTCTGCATCCACCCCCGCTTTGTCGAGCGGGGCTGGTACCCGACGACTCTGGCGCCGCTCGTCCGACGCCTCTCCGAACAAATCAGGGAGCAACAGCAGTGAGCGAGGAGTTACTCTACGCGGGCAAGGCGAAGTCGGTCTACCGATCCGACGCGCCCGACGAACTCGTCGTGGTCTTCCGCGACGATATCACCGCCTTCGACGGCGGCAAGAAGGACGTGCTCTCCCGGAAGGGAGAGTATAACGCCCGGGTCTCAGCCCGCCTCTTCGAGGTTCTCGAGAAGGCAGGAGTCCCCACCCACTTCCTCCGGCTCGAAGATCCGACCAGGATGCGCGTGCGCCGGCTCGCGATGGTCCCACTCGAGGTGATCGTCCGGAACCGCGCGGCCGGCTCTCTCGTTCGGAACTACCCGTTCGAGTCGGGGCAGCCGCTCGCCCCGCCCCTGATCGTGATCGACTACAAGGACGACGCTCGCCACGACCCAATGGTCAACGACGAGATCATCCTGGCGCTGGGCCTGCTCGGACGTGCCGAGCTCGAGGAGATGAAGGGCCTCGCCCTCCGGGTGAACGGAGTGCTCCGCGGAATCTTCGCCGCCGCCGACCTCGACCTCGTCGACTTCAAGCTCGAGTTCGGGCGGGACGACGAAGGCCGGCTCCGGCTCGGCGACGAGGTCAGCATGGACTCCATGCGCCTCTGGAGTCGGGAGACGGGAGAGTCGCTCGACAAGGACGTATACCGACTCGGCACGGGCGATGTCCTCGGTGCGTACGCGCGGGTGGCCGAACGGCTCGGCCTGGAGATGTAGCATGCAGTTTGACGTCATCATCACGATTGCACTGAAGGAGGGGATGCTCGACCCCGAGGCGCGGGCGATCCGGAACGCACTCGAACATCTCGGGATCCCGACGCTCTCGCTCTCGACGGCTCGCCGATTCCGGCTGGGGCTCGAGGCTCCGACGCGGGAGGAAGCTGAGGCACGGGCGCGGGAATGCTGTGTGCGGCTCCTCGCGAACCCGGTGATCCCCCGGTACGAGAGCGAGGTCGCCTGATGCGGTTTGCCGTGATCCGGTTCGGGGGGTCGAACTGCGACCTGGACACGGTTCACGCCCTCGAGGAGGTGATTGGCGTCCCGACGGATCTGGTCTGGTACCGGGACGGGCTCCAGCGGGAGTACGATGCGGTCGTGCTCCCCGGCGGCTTCTCGTACGGCGACTACCTTCGGGCGGGCGCTATCGCTGCCAGGACACCGATCATGGCCGACGTGATCAGGCACGCGGAGGCCGGCGGGCTCGTGCTAGGCATCTGCAACGGCGCCCAGATCGGCGCTGAGAGCGGGCTCGTGCCCGGTGTATTCACGAGAAACGAGGTTCCCCGGTTCGTCTGTCGCCCCGCCCACCTCCGTGTCGAGACGGCGGAGAGCCCGTTCACGCTTCTCTTCAAGCGGGGCGAGGTGATCCGGCTGCCCGTCGCCCACGGCGAGGGACGGTACGTCGCGCCCCCCGAGACGATCGCCCACCTGAACCGGGAGCGGCGGGTCGCATTCCGATACTGCGGCGCGGACGGGCAGGTCACGGCCGACGCGAACCCGAACGGCTCGGCCGACGGGATCGCGGGCGTCCTCTCCGAGAAGCGGAACGTGCTCGTGATGATGCCCCATCCCGAGCGGGCGAGCGAACTCGTACTCGGCTCCGAGGACGGGCGCCGGATCTTCGAATCGATGATCGCCCACTGCTGCCGGAGCGGGAAAGACTGATGCTTCCGCCCGGCAAGGAGATGGCATTATGAGTGAAGGTGAACCTGTGACGGAAGCGGAGATGCACGCCTGGGTCGAGCGCGAAGCGGAGATCTCCGGCTTCCGTCTGAACCCCGACGAACGTCAGCTGAAGACCGTGGTCAAGGGTCTCGTCCGGAACCGCGAACGGTTCGGGGCGCGGTACTGCCCCTGCCGCATCCGGAGCGGCGACCCCGAGAAGGACGCCGCGATCGTCTGCCCGTGCGTCCACCGCGACGAAGAGGTGGCCACCGGAGGGCGATGCCACTGTAACCTCTTCCACGCGCCCGAACCATAGCGACGAACGGCCCAGGAGTCATCGCCACCTTTTTTCCCCAAAGAGCCCATCTCTTGCCGATCGAACATGCGATACACAGCAACGGTGCTTGCGGCACTCTTCTGCATCTGCGGAGCCGTCGTGGTGGTCACGGCGCTCACGCCGACCGGGGTCACGCCGACCCAGACCGTCGACACGACGGTCCCCGACCACCTGATCCGGACCTCCGCCGTCGGCGAGGTGGTCTCGTCGCCCGACCGGGCGGAGATCCAGATAGGGGTCGAGACCGAGAACGCCGACGTTCAGGTGGCCCAGAGCCAGAACGCGGACCGGATGACCAACGTCACGAACGCGATGAAGGCCCTCGGGATCCCTGACGACCACCTGACCACGACCGGGTACACGGTCACGCCCGTCTACGATACCGGCCCGACGCCGATACCGTTGTCGCTCGGCCAGCGAAAGCCGACGACGTACCGTGTCTCGAACACGCTCCTCGTCCGGGTCGACGACGTGGCGCGGGTCGGCGCGGTGATCGATACGGCCGTCAGGTCAGACGCGAACCAGGTCAACTCTATCGCGTTCCTCTTCTCCGAGCAGAAAAGCGCGACTCTCCGCGCCCTGGCGCTGGCCCAGGCCGTGAACCGGACGCGGGTCGACGCCGGGACGGTGGCATCCGCGCTCGGCGTGCGGCTCCTCGATTCCCGAGAGGTTCAGGTCGATTCGGGCGCGATCCCGATCGTTTACGACAGCAGCACCGGGGCAGGGTCGGGAGCGGTAGCGCCGACGACCCCGATCCAGCCCGGCACCCTGAAGGTCACGGCGAGCGTTCAGGTCGCCTGGGCCTACGCGTGACACGGCGGCCCGGACCGCCGCCTCTTTTTATGGGATGAAGACGAAGTAGAGCGTGATCGACCGGGCGCCCGGCTCGACGTGGACATGCTCGAGGCTGCAGGTGAGCCCGAGTCCTTCGGCGAGCATGCAGGCGATCAGGCTGCAGATGGGGCAGGGGTGGACCCGGCAGCAGACCGGGAAATCCTGCTTGAGTTCGGTGCAGATCGAGAGGAGCCGGTAATTCTGGAGCTCGACCAGGATGTAGCCCTCGCGCCGCACGGGAATCACGCGGTCCGCGACCTCGATCACGTCCTCGCAGACCTCCTGGATTGCTGTCAGCACGTCCTCTTCGCGCACGGGCAGGCGGAGCGAGTACGACCGTTTCAGCATCTCGAAGAGCTGCATCCCCGACGGTACGAGGTACTGGCCGCGCATGGATCGCCCGCCGATGTACGCAACGTCTTTACTCTCCTGCGGCGACGCCGTCGCCGTCGCTGGGACGAACTGTAGGATGTTGTCGCCCTCTCTCTCGGGCGGCAGGTAGTAGGTCATACTATCGCGCGGGAGCGCCCGGCAGTCGGGACTCCCGCCGGCGTTGAGGGCTTCCTGCAGGGTTTTGGCCGAGATCCCGCGAGCGCTGTTCAGCACGACAGCTCCTGCGAAGACGCAGACCACGCCCACGAGCGAGGTCGCGACCGCGATCACCCGCTCGATCGGGATGTAGGCTCCGATCAGGGGGATACTGATGGCGGGAAGACCGACCAGGAACTGCTCGAAGAAGAGCGCGAC
>JADGNL010000056.1 GCA_017883495.1 Methanomicrobiales archaeon
CGCGAGCGCGAGGCCCCCTCTTCGACCCGGCCGCGCTCGGCCGGTCGATCAAGCCCTCCTGGATCCTCGCGATCGCGGGCGTGATTCTGCTGACCCTGATCGTCTTCGCGATCTTCCCGCCCGGCGGGGGCGCGGCCAATCCGGATGGGGTGAACCGTTTCACGGGCATGCCCGTCCACACGGTCGCCACGCCCGTCCGCCCGACCGGCAGCGCGGCCGCAGTTGCAGCCGGCACTCAGGCGAACCGGACTGCCGATGTGATCGCGACGGAGACGGCCGCAACGGCCGAGCCGACGGCCTCCCGGCGACCTCTGGGCTTCGGGATCCTGCCCGGCGCCACCACGAAGGCGGCGACCGCTACCTCCACGACGTCCGACGCGGCGACGGCCGGAGCGGCCGGCATCCGGGTCGTGGTCTCGTCGGTCGGCGGGTGGTCCGGGACGATCGGACAGCAGGCCGAGACCTATACCGAGACGCCGGTCGTCGGGAGCGGGACCCAGGTCAGGGCGATCACCGGCCCGGTCACGATGATCACGGCCAACATCCAGAAGCTCGATCAGACTACGGACCTGCTCGAGGTCCGGGTGGAGCGGGACGGAGTCCTGCTCAAGCGAGGGCAGACGACCGAACCGGCCGGGATCGTCGCGCTCTCGGTCCAGGTCTGACCTCTTTTACCGGCCGAAGCGGCGGGCCCGCGACTGGTAGTCGCGGAGCGCCCGGAGCAGGTCGAGCCGCCGGAAGAGCGGCCAGTTGACGTCCGAGAAGAAGAGCTCGCTGTAGACCGACTGCCAGATCAGGAAGTCGGTCAGGTGGTCGCCGCCGGTCTTGATCACGAGGTCGGGCGCGTACGGGAACGTGAGGTACTGCTCGAACGTATGCTCGTCGACAAGGGCCGGGTCGACCCCGTCCTCGGCCATCCGCCGGATGCAGCCCGCGATCTCCTCGCGCCCGCTCTTGCCGATCGCGACCGTGACCTCCATCCCCGTCCCCGCGGACTCGGTTCTCTCGCCGCAGTGGAGCGTCAGGTGCGCCACCTCCGCAATCCGTCGGAGCTCTGGCAGGTGCGGCGCAAGTCCGTCGGGATCGGCGGTCGAGATGTGGAAGATCACCGCGCCGACTCCGGCCTCGCGGCACCATTCGACGCACTCGCGGACCTTCCCGGGAGCCGCCGCCAGGTCGCGGTCCGAGAGCAGGACGCAGATGCTGTCCGGCCGGTCGTCGAGCTGTCGGGACAGATGCCGCTCGTACAGCCAGCGGATCATCCGGTCCACTCCAGGAGCCGGTCGAGCGGAAGCGCGTTCAGCACGTCATCGGCCGTGCACCAGCCGCGGCGCGCAGTCGCGAGCCCGTGGCGGAGGTTCTCGAGCTCGCCGGGCCGGTGCGCGTCCGTACCGATGGAGAGGCGCACGCCGCGGTCGCGTGCGGCCCGGACGGCCGTGTCCTCCAGGTCGAGCCGGAAGGGCGAGGCGTTGATCTCGAGCGCGGTCCCGTGCGCGGCCGCGGCCTCGATCAGACGCCCGAGGTCGATTGCGGCGGGTTCGCGCCGCCCGATGATCCTGCCCGTCGGGTGGCCGATGACGTCCACGTGCTCGTTCTCGCACGCGGCGATCACGCGCCGGGTCACCTGGTCCTGGTCCTGCCGCAGCCCGCCGTGGAGGCTCGCGATCACGAACTCGAGGTCGGCGAGGATCCGGTCGGCAAAGCCGAGCGTCCCGTCGGAGAGGATATCGACCTCGGTTCCGGCGATCAACCGGCAGGCCGAGTCGCGGTTGATCACCTCGATCGTGTGCCGCTGCTCGGCGAGGTCCCGCTCGGAGAGGCCGTGCGCAACCTTCAGGGTCGCCGAGTGATCCGAGATGACCAGGTACTCGTACCCCCGCCGCTCGCCCTCGGCCGCGAGCTCGGCAAGGGAGAGGGTTCCGTCCGACCAGTTCGAGTGGACGTGGAGGTCGCCGCGGAGGTCGTCGGCAATGACCAGCGCGGGGAGCCGGTCGTGCTCGGCCGCCTCGATCTCGCCCGCGTCCTCGCGGAGCTCGGGCGGAATGTACGGCAGGTCAAGCGCCTTGAGCATGGCCGCCTCCGTCGGGAAGGTCCGGAGATCCTTTCCCGCCCGGCCCGCGATCCCATACTCGTTGATCCGGAGGCCTTCGAGCAGGGCGCGGTCGCGGAGCTTGATGTTGAACGGCTTCGACCCCGTGAAGTAGATAAGCATCGGCCCGAACGCGTCCGGGGTTGTGAACCGGACGTCGACCCGCTCGCCGCGATACCGGATCGAGGTCCGGCGCTCCCCCGACTCGATCACCTCGTCCGCGACCAGGCGTAAGCGCGGGTTCAGTGCTACGGGGTCCTCGCAGCTGACGATGTCGAGGTCGCCGATCGTCGCCTTCCCGCGGCGATACGAGCCCGCGACCACGTACCTGCCCGGAGCGAGAACCTCGGCGAGCCCCGCGATCAGGGCGTCCGCCGTCGACCGGTTCATGCGCTGCTCGGACGCGGCATAGCGCTCGGCTCCGCGGCGGATCTCGGCCTCGCTCTTGGTACCGAAACCTTTCAGACGCCGGACCCGGCCCTTCTCCGTCGCCGCCAGGAGTTCCGCGACCGAGGTGATCCCGAGCTCGCGCCAGAGCCGGCCCACCGTCTTCGGCCCGACGCCCTCGATCCGGAGAAGTTCGAGGAGCGAGGGCGGTATCTCGGCCCGCAACGTCTCGAGTTCGGTGCTCGATCCGGTCTCGCAGACCTCGCGCACGACGGCCGCGAGGTGCTCGCCCACACCCCCCAGCGCGACCACCTCGTCCTTCGAGAGCTCGGCCACGGGCCGGGTCAGCCGGTCGACCGCGTCGGCCCCGTTCATGAACGCGCGGACGCGATACGGGTTGCCTTCCCGGATCTCGAGGAGCTGCCCGATCAGCCGGAGTGTCTCGGCCACCTGGCGGTTCGTGCACTCCACCGGTTTCACTCCAGAGTGTAGGTGTCCTGCCTCCATATCAGTCTATGCGAAGGTCCCCGCAAGCCATAACCGTCCGGCCGGAGAACAGCATGTGCATGACCGGGGCGCTTCAGGACCGCGAGGAGGATCTGCTCGAGGCCCTCCTCGAGGAGCCCCTGCCCGGAGAGACCGCGCTCGCCGATCGGCTCGGGCTGGACGCGGTCGCCTTCGCCGGCGCCGTTGCATCGGCCGAGGCCCACGGCCGGCTCGAGCGGGAGGCCGGCGGACGGTTCCGGCTGAGCCGGGAGGGGCGGCGTGTTGCGCGGACGATCGCCCGCCGCCACCGGACCCTCGCCTGCTTCTTCGAGGAGATCGGCATGGCGCGCGAGGCGGCGAACCGCGAGGCCTGCACGCTCGAGCACGGAGTCTCGGACGAGGCGATCGAGCGCCTCGCGGACCACCTGCGCTGTCCGGCGCCGTGCGAACGGCCGTGCGAGGGCGCGGGCGGAGGCGACGGCCGGCCCCTCCTCGACTACGGCGAGGGCGCCCGTGTCTGCATCACGGTCGTGCGTCCCTGCGGCCGGTACCGCCGGCTCATGGACATGGGAGTCGTGCCGGGCGAGGAGGTCGTGGTGCGGCGCCGGCTCTCGAACCGTGCCGTGGTGATCGAGGTCAAGGGCTGCGAGATCGGGCTCTCGCCCGAGTGCGCGGCCACGGTGCTCGCGACCCCATGTCCCTGACGGTCGCGCTCGTCGGCAACCCGGGCGTGGGCAAGTCCCTCATCTTCAACCAGCTGACCGGGGTCGGCGTCGAGGTCGGCAACTATCCGGGCTCGTCGGTCGGTCTCCTCTCGGGAGGCTCCTGCTTCCAGCACGAACGGGTCGAGGTCCTCGACCTTCCGGGCATCTACTCGCTCGAGGACGGGACCGAGACCGACGCGCTCGTCCGGCGCGTGATCGACGACGACGCGGTCACGGCGATCGTCGCGGTCCTCGACGCCACGCGGCTCGAGCGGAACCTCTACCTCCTCCTCCAGGTCGCCGAGTACGGCCGACCCATGGTCGCGGTCGTGAACATGATCGACGAGCTCGCCCGCCGCGGCATCGCGGTCGACACGGCGCGGCTCGAGGCCCTGCTCGGCGTCCCCGTCATCGCGACATCGGCCGCGACGGGGCTGGGGATCGATCGGATCCTTCCTGCCGCCGTGCTCGAGGCGCGGGCGGCAACGGTCGAGGTCCCGTACGACCACCACGTCGAGGCCGCCCTGCACTCTCTCGCCCGGACCTTCGGGGTCGACCGGCGCACGGCCCTCCAGGCGCTCCAGGGGATCGGCGACGACCCCGAGCTCCTCGAGACGGCCGGTGCCGTGGCCGAGGAGATCGGGCTGCGGCACCGGATGTCGGCCGGGCAGATCATCGCGACCAACCGGCACAACCACGCCCGGACGATCGCGGACGAGGTCGCCTCGTCGGCCGGCGGGGCGGGGACGGGGATCGACCGCCTTCTGACCAGGACCGTGCCCGGCGTCCCGATCCTGGTCGGCGTCCTCCTCGCGATGCTGCTCGTGGTCTTTCTCGTCGGCGGCGTCCTCGAGGAGTACATCATCCAGGCCTTCCAGATCTTCCTGCTGGCGCCGCTCGCCGGCCTCAACCTCGACCCGCTGGTGGCCGAGGTGCTTCGCTCGGTCGTGCTCGCCCTCCAGTCGGGCTTCGGGATCGCGTTCCCGTACATCTTCACGTTCTACATCCTCCTCTCGTTCCTCGAGGACTCGGGGTACATGTCGCGGGCCGCATTCCTCGCGGACCGGGCCATGCACCGGATGGGCCTTCACGGCGAGGCGATCATCCCGCTCGTCCTCGGATTCGGCTGCAACGTCCCCGCCATCATGGGTACGCGCCTGCTCGCGACGCGGCGCGAGCGGATCATCGCCGCGTTCCTGATCACGATGGTCCCGTGCTCGGCCCGGACGGTCGTGATCTCGGGGATCGTCGCCTCGTTCGTCTCGCTCCCGGCCGCGTTCTCGATCTACCTCGTGGTGCTCGGCATCGTGGTCCTGACCGGGCTCGTGCTGAGCCGGGTCGCACCCGGGCCGCAGCTCGGCATGGTCCTCGAGATGGCGCCGCTCCGCCGGCCCCGGCCGGACATGGTCCTGCTCAAGTCCTGGCTCCGGATCAAGGAGTTCCTGTACATCGCGATGCC
>JADGNL010000057.1 GCA_017883495.1 Methanomicrobiales archaeon
CCTGGAGGAGCGCGACCTCTTCGAGATCCTCTTCTTCGTGAAGTCCCGGCGGGCCTTCATCGGGGTCAGCGACGGCGAGAGCCTCCTCGCCCACTTCGAGGGGCCCGACGCCTTCGCCGAGGCCCAGGCCTACGTGGACGCGAACGCCTAGACCGAGTACGCGGCCGTGATCAGCGCGGGGTCGACCCGCGCGCGGACCACGGGGGGAACCGTCCCCCACCGCGCCACCCCGTCCCCGACGACGGCGCAGACGCCCGCGACGCGGGCCGGGTCGAGCCGGGCGAAGGCCGATCGGTCCCCGGGCCGGAGGTCGTTGCAGAGCCTCGTGGCCCAGGCGTCGGCCAGGGCCGGGTCGCCGGCGAAGACGGTCACGGCGTCGGCGACGCCGAAGGAGATAGACGGGCCGACCGTCGCGGACGAGGTGCAGCAGCCGCGCACGCCCTCCCAGGGCGGCAGCACGAACGCGTACCGGTCCGAGTACGGCGAGCAGCCGGCGTGGACGCCGATGCGGAGCGGCCGGTCGGCGACGAACGCGATGTCCCCGCCGTTCTCGACCACGCCGAAGCGCGCGCCGGCTTCGACCATGGCCTCGACGCCGGCCGCGGCGATCGCGCCGGCCACGGCCGCCATGGGCCCGACGCCGGCCTCGTCCGCGGCCCGGACCATGCGCTCGACCACCGGGCCGGCCGGCCCGGGGTCGTACGGCTCGAGCGCGGCGAGAAAGAAGGGGTCGCGGGCCGCCACCCGCTCGACCTCGCTCCGCGAAGCGAGGATCGCGGCCTTCGCCGCGGCGAGGTGGGCCTCCTCCACCGCGAGGAGGGCCGCGTGGGTCTCGCGGAAGTGGAAGCGCTCGCGGAGCATCAGAGCTGGAGCGTCAGGGCGCCGTGCGGGCAGGCGAGCTGGCACTTGCCGCAGAGGACGCACTTTCCCTCCTCCACGACGAGCTGCCACTCGGGATCGAACGCGAAGACGTCCTGCGGGCAGATCGAGATGCAGGCCCCGCAGTCCACGCACTCGTCCCGGTCGTAGAGGATTGTGCGGTCGAGCCGGCGCGTGGTCGCGCCCAGGGCCTCCATCCGCTCGCGCACGAGCTGGCAGGACTCGTCCGGCACCTCGATCAGGGCCTCGCCCTCGTGCGAGTCGATCTGCGCCCGCTCGACGTTGATCAGCACGCCCGTGTCGCGCACGACCTGCGCGATCACCGGTTCCCGCCCCCTTTTTCGCGAGAACGTCACCATGAGTTTCATTTCCGCCCCCTCCCGATCAGCTTCGACAGGTTCGTCCCGGTCAGCATCCCGACCACACGCCGGTCCCCGTCGACGACCGGGAGCGCGCTGATGTTGTTCCGCTCGAGCTTCTGGGCCGCGATGTCCACGGCCTCGTCCGCCGTGGTCGTGACCACGCGCCGGCTCATCACGTCCGCGACGCTCTTCGCCTTCTCCGGCCGGAGCACGGCCTTCGAGATGTCGAAGGTGGTGACGACCCCCGTGAGCCGCCCGTCGGCGTCGAGCACGACCAGGTGGTTGGTCTCGCCGCGGAGGAGCTTCGCGGCCGCGGCCGTCACTGGCTGGTCGACCGTGATCGAGACCGGGGTCCGGTCCATGATATCGCGGACGCGGGGGCCCTGCCCGGTCTCGCGCATGGGCCGGGCCGCCTTCGTCGCGTCCATGCGGCGGGTCGGGAGCGCGAGGGTCATCTCCCCCGACGCGACCCGCTCGGCGAGGACGGATGCGACCTGCCGGGCCATCCGGAAGGACGAGAGCGGAGACGTCGGCACCTCCTCGCCGTCGAGCTCGACGTGGCCCGAGCGGAGGTCGGCGTACGAGACGCGCTTCAGCGCGGGCCGCCCGCGGCTCGGGACCCCGTAGTCGACCACGTCGACCTCGATCTCGGCGTCGGTGACGGCCGTCGCCCGGACGGCCTCGAGGTCGAGAACCGGGATCGGCACGCCGACCCCGACGTAGAGGGTGACGCCGTAGCCGTGCATGGTCGCCGCCCGGAGGTACTCGGGCTTCATCTGCTTCAGGTCGCCGCTCACCATCAGCGTGCCGAATCCGCCGGCCGGCGAGGCCTGCGTCCCCTCGCCCACGACCATCCCCTCGGCCCCGCCCAGGAAGATCGGGACGCCCGGGCCGATGAACCGGAGCGACGGGTCGTTCGAGAGCGGGTTCAGGACGCCCGCGCCCGAGTAGGAGATGTTGCCGTGGTTCGGCAGGAGCATGCCCATGTACGTGTGGAGCACGCGGTCGGTGGTGTTGACCGCGGCGTTGTACCGCTGGTACGCGTTCCGCGGGTTGAGCATCACGGCCTGGTTCAGGTCCTCGAGGCCGAGCTCGGTCCGGATGGTGCGGCGCGGGTAGCAGTCCGTGCCGCGGGACGAGCCCCGGAGCTCGACGCGGCGGCCCGAGACCAGGTCCTCGATGACGTGGGCGCCGCCGTACTGGTCGCGCCGGGTCTCGGACTGCTGGGTCGCGCCGATGTACGCGTCGACCGCCGCGAGCCCGCCGTAGGCCTCCACGTCGTTGAGCCAGACCCGCTCCATCCGGATCGGCGGGTCGGCGTGGCCGAAGTTCAGGAACGCCCCCGACGAGCACATGGCGCCGAAGGTGCCGGTGGTGACCACGTCGACCTCGGCGAGCGCGCCCTCCTCGCCGAGCTCGGCGACGACCCCCGGCATCCGTTCGGCGGTCACGACCACCGCGTTGCCATCGCGGATCCGTTCGTTGATCAGCTCGATGGTCTTTTCCATGCCAGGAAAATTCTGCATATGAATAGAAAAACCTTTTTACATTACTGTCGCGCATAACGCCGTCTCTTTATTGAGATTGGGTGCCCATAGCTCTGCATGGAGATCCAGGCGTTCGTGCAGGAGCTGGAGGCGATCGCGCCGCCGGCCCTCGCCGACTCGTACGACGAGGGAAAGATCGGGCTCGTGGTCGAGGGGACGCGGCCGGTCGAGCGGGTCGTGGCGGCCCTCGATGCGACCGTCCACGTGGCCGAGAAGGCGGCGGAGCTCGACGCCGACGTCCTCGTGGTCCACCACCCGCCGTTCTTCGCGCCGATGTGCCGGATCGAGGGAAAGACGGCCCGGGTCCTTCGGGTCGTCCTCGGGCATGGCCTCCACGTGTACGCAATGCACACGAACTTCGACCGGGCGCCGGGCGGGATCAACGACTGCCTCGCGGACCTGCTCGGCATGACCGAGCGCGTCCCCCTGGGGCTCGGGCTCGTGGGCCGGGTCTCGACCGATCCGGACGGGCTCGCGGCGGTCCTCGGTCCGCTCCGGGTCTACGGCGACGTGGGCCGTATCCGGCG
>JADGNL010000058.1 GCA_017883495.1 Methanomicrobiales archaeon
CGCTCGTCCGGATGTCGAATACGTTCATCGAGAACGGGGATGCGACGTACGACGAGTGCCTGGCCGAGTGCGGCACGGGCATTCTGCTGATCGGCTCCCGGGGCGGCCAGGTCGACCCGGGCCGCGGGATGTTCCAGTTCAACGCCGAGTACGGCTACCTCGTCGAGAACGGCGAGCCCGGGGCCATGGTCCGGGACGTCTCGCTCTCGGGGGAGATCCTCGGAACGCTCCACGAGGTCGCGCTGATCGGCAACGACCGGCGGATGCACCAGGGGTACTGCGGCAAGGGCGGGCAGTCGGTGCCCGTCGGGGACGGAGCCCCGCACATTCTCCTCTCGAACGCGGTGGTGGGTGGCAGTGGACACGATTGACGCGATCCTGAAGACGGCCGCCGAGCGTGCGGACGAGGCCGAGGTCTACCTTTCGCGAGCGGAGTCGGTCGGCGCCGAACTCTCGCGCGATCGGGTCCGGATCGGCCAGGCGAGCCACGCCATCGGTCTCGGCATCCGGGTCCTCGCCGGCGGCAGAGTCGGGGCCTCGTCCACGAACGACCCGTCGAGGTGGGAGGCCTGCCTCGAGGCCGCGCTCGCGGCCCTGCGCCTGGCCGATCCGCAGCCCTGGCAGGGGCTGCCCGGTCCGGTCGCGCTGCCGACCGACCAACTCGCATTCGATCCGGCCGTGATGCTCGCGCCGGAGACGGTCGCAGCCCTGCTCGACGCCATGAAGGCCGGCGCCGCAGAGCATCCGTCGGCTTCCGTGACAGCCGGCTCCGCCGGGCTCTCGCGCTCGACGGTCGAGGTCGCGAATACCCACGGCCTGCGGTACGCCGAGGAGGAGACCCACGCCTCCTGCTCGGTCGAGGCTATCGCCGGCACCTCGACCGGGTTCGAATTCGCCGCAAGCCACGGGCTCGACCTCGACCCCGAGCGGGTCGGCGAGCAGGCCGCGTTCTTTGCCGCGCACGGCGTCGGCGGCGAGGGGCTTGCGACCGGAACCTACGACCTCGTCCTCTCGCCGCTCGCGCTGGCCGAGCTGCTCGAGGCCGTGCTCGTGCCCGCGCTCGTCGGCCGAAACGTTCATGCGGGCCGCTCCCGCCTCGCGGGCCGGATCGGCGAGCAGATCCTGGACCCGCGGCTCTCGCTCTACGACGACCCCCACCGGCCGATGGGGCCGGGCGCGACATGGTTCGACGCGGAGGGCGTCCTGACCCACCGGCTCGATCTGATTCGGAAAGGGGTGCTCGCGGGCTTCGCCTACGACCTCCGGACCGCGTACCGCTACGACGCGACCACGACCGGGTCGGCTGTTCGCGGCGGATACGGCGGCGCGCCCACCACCGGCTTTCATACGCTCGTGCTCGAGGGACCGGTCACGGACGTGATGGCCGACCCGGCGATCTACGTCCGATCCGTGGTCGGGGCGCACACGGCGAACACGATCACGGGCGACTTCTCGGTCGAGGTCTCGAACCCCTCGTTCGTCGAGGACGGCGCTTTCACGACCCCGGTCAGGACCGCGATGTGGGGCGGGAACGTCTTCGACCTGCTCTCCTCGATCGAGGGAGTCTCGGCCGAGTCCCGGAACATCGGAGAGATGGTTTTGCCCGCGCTCAGGGTCGCGGGCCAGCGGCTGGTGGGGTGACGAGCGTGCTCGCGGTCGTGGTGACGATCCTCGCCGCGGTCGCTGTCGCGACCGTGCTCTACTTCGTGCTGAGACGCTCCACCACGCTGCTGCTGAACTCGGTCGTTGGTGTCGTCGTCCTCTTCGCGCTCGACTGGTTCCACGTCTTCTCGCCCGGGGTCCCGATCACGCTCGGGGCCGTCCTCGTCTGCGCCTTCGGCGGCCTTCCCGGTGTGGTGGCGCTCGTCGCGCTCCATCTCCTCGGGTTGAATATCTGAACTCTTCTCCTGCCGACGGGGCCGGCGCCTCCGACCGGCCGATCCCGATAAATACCGGGAACGTCAGTCTTCCACCATGGTAGTAGGTGAAATCATCGGCCTGATCCTCGCGATCATCGTCGTGGTCATACTCTTCAAAGTTCTCAAGAGCATTCCTGCCCTGATCGTGAACGCCGTGATCGGGGTCGTGATTCTCTGGCTCCTGAACCTTGTCTTCGGCCTGCATATCGCGATCAACATCTGGTCCGTCCTGGTCTCGGCAATCGGCGGGATCGCCGGAGTGATTATCGTGGTGGTGCTGTACTTCCTGGGATTCGCATTCGTCAGTTGAAGCAGAACCCTGCGAACCCCTTGTCGATGGGAGGCAGAATCCCGGGTTCATTCACAGCGGCGGCCCGCCTCGGGGCCTGCAAGCCGACCCGGCGCATCTGCCGCGCCTTCGACCGGGCGAGCCACAGGGGCGCCGGGGCCTCCGAACCGGATCGGCAAGTATTAGAAAAGCGCGCCCCACCTCCTCTCCATGACGCTCCCCAGGAATGCTGCCGAATGGATTGCGCTTGCCGTCTTCATCGCCGGCAGCCTCGGAGCCGGCCTCCTCGGCTCAATCGCGACCGTGCCGAACATCGCGACCTGGTACGCGACTCTGGCCCGTCCGTCGCTGAACCCGCCGTCCTGGCTCTTCGGCCCGGTCTGGACCCTCCTCTACATCCTGATGGGGGTCGCCGGGTTCCTGGTCTGGCAGCGGCGCGACCATCCTGCCGCGAAGGCCGGGCTCGCCCTCTTCGGCGTCCAGCTCGGTCTCAACGTTCTCTGGTCCTGGCTCTTCTTCGGGCTCCACTCCCTCGGGCTCGCGCTCGTATGCGTCGCGGCGTTGTGGCTCGCGATCCTC
>JADGNL010000059.1 GCA_017883495.1 Methanomicrobiales archaeon
CGACTGGGTGGCCGCGCTCCAGCAGGCTGAGCGCGAGCGAACGGGAATCCGGACCTTGAAGATCGGATACAACCGCGTCTTCGGCTACTACATCGAGGTCCCGAAGTCGCAGGAGGCCCGCGTCCCCTCCGAGTACGAACGACGGCAGACGACCGCGACCGGCGAGCGCTTCACCGTGCCCGGTCTGCGGGAGAAGGAGGCCGAGATCGCGCATGCGGACGAGCGGCTCGCCGAGCGCGAGCAGGAGGTCTGGCAGGGGCTGATCGAGGCCCTTCGTCCGGCCGTGCCGCGGCTCCAGGCGGCCGCGCGGGCTGCGGGCCTCCTCGACCTCTTCGCCGCTCTCGCCGAGGTCGCTGTCGAGCACCGGTACACCCGACCGGTCGTGACGGATGGAGCCGCGACCCTGATCCGCGGCGGTCGGCACCCCGTGGTCGAGGCCCGGTCGAGCGAGCCGTTCGTGCCGAACGACACCGTCCTCGACGCCGGCGGCGAGCAGCTCCTGATCATCACGGGCGCGAACATGGCCGGGAAGTCGACGTATATGCGCGCGGTCGCCCTGATCACGGTCATGGCTCAGTGCGGCATGTTCGTCCCGGCCGACCACGCCGCGATCGGGGTCGTGGACCGGGTCTTCACCCGCGTCGGCGCCTTCGACGATCTCGCCTCGGGCCAGTCCACGTTCATGGTCGAGATGCTCGAGCTCGCGAACATCCTCGCGAACGCGACGCCGAAGAGTCTTGTCGTGCTCGACGAGATCGGGCGCGGGACATCCACCCTCGACGGCTACGCGATTGCGCGGGCCGTCCTCGAGTTCCTGCACGGAAAGGGGAAGAGCGGACCCCGCACGCTCTTCGCGACCCACTTCCACGAGCTCGTCGAGGCCGAGGAGGACCTGCCCCGCGTGCGCAACTATCATATGGCCGTCAAGGACACGGGAACGTCGGTGATCTTCACGCGGACCATCATTCCCGGCGCGACGGACCGGTCGTACGGCGTCCACGTGGCCGAGCTCGCGGGCGTGCCGGCCCCGGTGATCGGGCGGGCAAAGGCGCTCCTCGACGACCTGATCCGGCGCGAGGCCGAGCGGGAGACCGGGAGCGGGCCGCGCCGCGTGCGGTACACGCAGATGCTCCTGCCGGTCGAGAGCGACCCCGCGCGCCCGCCCGAGCCGCCGGTGCTGGCCTCGCTCAGAGCCCTCGAGCCCGACCGGATGACCCCGATCGAGGCGCTCCAGGCGCTGTACCGGCTGAAAGAGGAGGTGAAGCCGTGACGACGAGCGTCATCCACGCGCTCGACCCGGCCACGATCACGAAGATCGCGGCCGGCGAGGTGATCGAACGGCCGGCCTCGGTCGCGAAGGAGCTCGTCGAGAATGCGCTCGACGCCGGCGCAACGCGTATCGCTGTCGCTGTGGAATCCCATGCCGGCGCGATCGCGTCCATCCGCGTCACCGACGACGGCGCGGGGATGTCGGCCGAGGACCTGCGGCTCGCGGTTCTGCCGCACACGACCTCGAAGCTCCGCGGTGCGGAGGAGCTCGCCTCGGTCACGACCATGGGCTTCCGCGGCGAGGCCCTCGCCTCGATCGCCGCCGTGAGCCGGCTCACCCTGGTCTCGCGGCGGGCAGGCGACCTGCTCGCGCACCGGCTCGTGGTCCGCGGCGGGAGCGTCGAGGAGGAGGGCGAGACGGCCGCGCCGGTGGGCACACGCGTGACGGTCGATGACCTCTTCTTCAATACGCCGGCGCGGAAGAAGTTCCAGAAGTCGCTCGGGACCGAGATCGCGCACCTCGCGGGGACGATCGAGCGACTCGCGCTCTCCCGCCCGTGGGTTGCGTTCTCGCTCGCCCACAACGGGCGGACGCGTCTCTCCACGCCGGGGACGGATCTCCTCGAGACGATCGCCTCGCTTCACGGCCCCGAGCTCGGGTCGGCCCTGCTGCCGGTCGAGGGCGCGGGGCCTCTCTGCCGGGTCTCGGGCTTTGTCGCGGCCCCGTCGGTGCAGCGGCCGAACCCGTACCAGGTCTTCCTCTCGATCAACGGCCGCACGATCCAGAGCGCACCGCTGACGGGCGCGGTCAAAGCCGGGTTCGGGACGCTGCTGCCGACCGACCGCCACCCGGTCGCGGTGCTCGCACTCGAGCTCGACACCTCCCTCGTGGACGTCAACGTCCACCCGGCCAAGCGGCAGGTGCGGCTCTCGCGGGAGCCGGAGGTGCTCTCCGCCGTCTCGACGGCCGTCGCGGCCGCGCTCGACGCGCTCCGGCCGGGCAGAGCCGCGCATGGTCCCGCCGCGCCGACTCCCGCCACATATCCCGTCCCTGGCGCCGCGACGTTCGCGGTCGCCGAGCCCGGCCTCGCGTACGGCCGTCGGACCGACCGGCAGCTCCGTCAGACGGCGCTCGATGCGGTTCCGGCGCCGGAGGCCCCCGCGGTCGAGATCCTCGGCCAGATCGATCTCACCTACCTGGTGGGCCGAACGGCCGCGGGCGACCTCGTCCTGGTCGACCAGCACGCGGCCCACGAGCGGGTGCTCTACGACCAGCTTTCGGTGGCAGGACCGATCGAGGTCCAGGAGCTCCTGGTCCCGGTCGTGATCGCCTGCACGCCGCAGGAGGCGGCCGTGGTCGACGAGAGTCGTGCAGCCCTCGCGGCCGCCGGGTTCACCGTCGACGAGTTCGGCGAGAACCGGTATGCAGTCCGGACCGTCCCGGTGTTGCTCGGCCACGAGGTGGACCCCGGGGTCGTGCGCGAGATCGTGGCCGAGCTGATCGGCGGTGGTGGCGGGCCGGACGCCCGCGAACGACTGATCCGACTCGTCGCCTGCCACGGCGCGATCCGGGCGGGTGCCCCCCTCACCGCAGAACAGGGGCGCCGGCTCATCGCCCAGCTCTACGCGGCACGGACGCCGCTCACCTGCCCCCACGGCCGGCCGACGGTCGTGACCTTCTCGCGGGCGCGGCTCGAGGCGCTCTTTTCACGCCGCTGAACCCGCGCCCGGCGCTGGGCGCGGAAGCATGAATCCGGATCACGCTTCCGCGGTATAGTCAGTGACCCGATCGTCGGCCCCGATTCTCCCGCCGAGTTCCCGTTCCAGTCCCGTCGTTCTCGAACGAGATCCGTTAAGCGCGATAGTCGAGCTAGGCGTTGTTCGAGGGGAGGGCGATCGCAAACGGGATGTACAGCGTGATCGACACTTCCCGCGCGACATGATTCGCGTACTGCACCTCACAGGCAGATCGTGGGACGAGCAGATGATGAGTCCATCACTTTTCTCTTTCGAGGCCGGGGCGATTGGCTTGATATGCCCGGGGCACCCACGACTGGATCGGTGCGGCTGTGACGCTGAGACTTTCGCGAATTCGGCGGGTCGATCCCTGGAGCGCGGCAAAGGTCGCAGGCGCCCTCGGCGCACTCGCGGGGCTGATCAAGGGGGTGCTGCTGCTCGCGGCTCTCCTGCTCTGGGGAGGCCTGATCGCGGCGACGTTTCCCCAGAGCGGCCTCGCGGGGCTGGCCGGGCCGGGCGTTGTCGTGATCGGCGTGCTGGTACTCGTCTTTGCCCCGCTCGCGGGAGCGGCGATCGGGTTCGTCTTCGGGAGCGTCGCGGCGTTCCTGGCAAACCTCGCGCTGGGGTTCGCGGGCGGCCTCGAGCTCGAACTCGAGATCGAGTGATGGCGGCAAGGATCGTCCATCTTCTAATCCTAACGGCCGTCCTTCGGCATGCCGCATGCCGTGAGTTGGGTCGGCCCGGGGGATCGGGCCTCGGCCGAGCGCCGCGATCGACGTGGAGGCCCCGTCCGGCAGGGCGGGACTGCCGGCGGGTCCGTTCCCTGTCGTGAAGGAGTCTCCGATTCGAGTCGGGGCGACAGCCCGTGCGAGGACGCGATACGATCCGGACCTCGAACCGGATCCTCGGATTCACGGCGATCTATCGAGGGCTGCGGGGGTCCCGCCCCCCCTATCCCGGCGGGTTCCGGAATGGCCCGGTTCGTTACTCGCGTTCGACACTATTCATTCGCGGAATGTTTATCGATGACAATACCGGAGAGTCGTTTACCGCACTCTCCGCGGATTCGCCGTGTGTACCGCGCCCGGGATGCTCCATCGTTTCTCGCGGCGAAGGGGGCGGTATCCTGCAGAACGGCCGGGCCATGGCCGCAGGCCCGGGACAGGTGGATACGGCGGCACGGGAGGAACGATGAGGAGATTCAACCTTCGATACATGGCCTGCGTGCTCATCCTGATCAGTCTGATGAGCGTCCTGCCGGCGGCGGCCGCAGAGGCGGGGAGGATCGCGTACGTGTCCAGGCCCCAGGCCTGCGAAGAGATCAGCGTGATGAACGCGGACGGAACGGGGCACGTCCAGCTCACCTTCGATAACAATTACGACGAGAGACCGGCATGGTCCCCCGACGGCTCCCGGATCGCGTTCGGTCATTCGTACTGGAGCACCCCGGGCATGGACGGCATGGAGATCTACGTCATGAACGCCGACGGCACCGGGCGAACCCGTCTTACAATCAACGACGTATACGACAGCCTGCCCTCCTGGTCTCCGGACGGCATCCGGATCGCGTTCGCGTCCATGCGGGACGGCAACAGCGAGATCTACGTGATGAACGCCGACGGCAGTCGGCAGACCCGCCTGACCTTCGGCTCCGCGGAGGATCTC
>JADGNL010000060.1 GCA_017883495.1 Methanomicrobiales archaeon
CCGCGCCATCGCCGATCCCGGCGAGCGCCTCGGCCTCGGCGATCACGCGCTCCGCCTCTTTTTCGGCGGCCTCGACTCTGGCCTGCGCGGTCCCGCGGATCTGGTTGCAGAGCCCGGTCTCCTCGGCCACCTCGGCCTCGGGCGAGAGCGCGGCCTCGAGCCGCGACTCCTCCGCCTCCACGCGCGCCGTCTCGGCCGCGACAGCGACCAGCACGGGGGCCGGGTCGCCCGCCGCAAGCTGGGCCCGGAGCGCCTCCTGCCGCCCCTCGAGTCGTTCGTGCTCCCGCGCAATCGCGGCCTCGAGGGCCCGCACCTCCTCCTCGAGAGACCGGTGCTCGGCCGCCGCCCCGCGGAGGCGGGACCGTTCGGCCCCCAGCGCCTCCCACCGGGCGTAGCCCTCGGCGAGTGCCGCGAACCGGCTCTCCTCGCCGGCAACGCCGGCCTCGACCGCCGATCGGTCGAGCTCGCTCCGGAGCGCGCCTGCCTCGGCCTCGTCGGCCCGAACCACCCGCTCGAGCGCGGCGAGCTCCCCCTCCGCACGGCCGAACGCGGCCCGCGCCCCGGCAAACGGCGCTGCTTCCGCCGCGAGCCGGGCCCGGCCGGCCTCGATCAGCGCGATCGCTGCCTCGACCCCGTCCCGCTCCTCGGCCAGCCGGTCGGCGTCCGCTCCGAGCTTCCCCTCCTCCGTCTCGGTCGCGGGCAGAGCCCGGGCTTCGGTGGAGTAAACTTCGCGCCGGGGCGCGATCACGGACCGGACCAGGTGCTCCTCGACGTTCCGGCGGGCGAAGCGGTACTGTTCGAGACCGAAGGCGCGGCGGAGGATGTCGAGCCGCTCCTCGCGCCCGAGCATGAGGACCTGCTTCATCTCCTCCTGCGGGGTGTACACGGCGTAGCGGTAGATGCGCGAGGCCGCCTTCGGATCGGGCCGCTCGTTGAACCCGAGCACCTCGAGCACCCGGGCTTTCAGCTCCGTGGTCGAGTACTCGGTCCGCACGCCGTCGGCCTCGATCCAGCCCTCGACCTGGCGGACGTCCCCCTTCCTCGCGCCCCGCACCAACGCCCGGTGGACCGTGTACTCGGTCCCGCCGGCCGCGAACGTGACCGCGACCTCGCCCCGCGCCGCACGGTGGCGGAGGAGGTGGGTGTTCTTGATGTCGCCGAGGCCGAAGAGCCCGAACTCGAGGCCGGCGAGCAGGGTCGACTTGCCCGAGCCGATCTCGCCCCAGAAGAGCGTGATCCCGTCGCCGAACTCGACCACGGTCGGCTCGGCGCCGTACGACCGGACGTTCGAGAGGGCGAGCCGGACGAGCCTCACCGCTCCTCCTCGAGCCCGGGGAGGGCCGTGCCGGCCCGCTCGCGGACGCGGTTGGCGAAGGCCCGGACGGACTCGCCCTCGGCCGGCTCGACCGCGACGGCCTCGAGGACCCGCCGGCCGGTCTCGGTGCCGGCCCCGGCCTCGAACGCGGCCGCGACCTGCTCGCGCACCGCGTCGTCGAGGGTCGGGTCGGGGTGGAAGTCTCCGCAGCGCTCGGCGATCACCCGCGCCTCGATCTCGTGCTTGAGGTGGGCACCGTCGCTCCGGCCGCGCCGGGGCGCCGGGCCGGCAAGACCGCTTCGGCTCAGCTTGACGCAGAGCGCGCCCTGGGCGTCGAGCGCCTCGCGGGCCGCGCCGAACGGGATCTCGCGCGGATCGCCGGCCGCGAGCCTGCCCCGGGCGCGGACGAGGACGATCGCGCCCTCGTGCGAACGGGAGGCGACGGTCGCCTCGAGCTCGCGGGCGACCTCGCCTGCCGTACGGCCGTCGGCGCGGAGCTCGTGGAGGATCACGGGCGGGAGCGGGACCTCGACGAAGGAGAGGTCGGTCACGGTCTCGTCCGCGGTCACGATAAAGAAGCCCCGCGGCGTGTCGCGTGCGCGCTCGAGGTCGCCGTACTGGTGACCGAGGAGGGGGCCGGGATACGCGAGGATGCCGCGCTCTCCGGGAATCCGCGCCTCGATCCGGGTGTGGATATGGCCGCCCGCGTAGTAGTCGAACCCCCGCGGAAGGAACGCCCGCGGCATGGACTCCGCGTGCCGCTCGTGCTCGGGCAGGACCTCGTCGAGGGCAGAGTGGAAGACGAAGACCTTGAATCCCGGCTCGTCCATGAGGAACGCGTGGTCGAGGCGCCGGTAGTATTCGCGCTCGAGCGACCGCTGCCGGCCGGAGAGGCCCGCGAGCTTCGCGCCGGTCTTCGGGTCGACGACGAACCGCGGCCGGACCAGGGCATCCTCGCCCTCGCCCGCGACGTCAGCGGCCATCAGCTTCGTGAAGAGCCCCGAGGCCTCGAGCACGTCGATCACCGAGGTCGCGCTCGGGCTGTAGTCGTGCGAACCGTAGGTCGCGTAGACGGGGATCCCGGCCTCCCCGACCCGGCGCAGGACCTCGGCCGTCTCGCGCACGTGGGCCATGTCCGGCAGGGTGGCATCGAAGAGGTCGCCGGCGATCACGATGAAGTCGACGCGCTCCTCGATGCATCGCTCGAACGCGGTCCGGACGGCCGCGAGGCCGGTGTCGGCCAGCGCCCGCTCGCGCCAGGCTCCGACGTGGAGGTCGGCGAGGTGGGCGAAGCGGAAGGTCATGCCGTCCCTCCCTGCGCAGCGTTGCCGGCTCCGCTCGTGATCTCCGTCATGCTCCTCCGATATATGGGGTCTGCGATACCTTCAAGGTGTAGTCCGCGCGTACGCGATGGGCGTGACACCCATGCGCAGGCCCGAGAAAGAGGTGCCGGACCCCGCCTGGTGCCGGGCCGTGCTCGACGAAGCCCCGTACCTCATGCTCGCCCTGAACGACAGGGGCGCGCCGTACACGGTCCCGCTCTGCGTCGCCCTCGCCGGCGACGGAGTCTATCTCCACATGGCGATTGCCGGACGCAAGCTCGACCTTCTCCGGGCCGATCCCCGCGCCGGTTTCACGGCCGTCGCGCACGCGGCCGTGGTGCCGGGAACGACGGCCTGCGCCACGGGCATGCGTGCCTCCTCGGTCGCCGGGACTGCGCGGTGTGTCGTCGTCGACGATCCCAACGAACGACGCTCCGCCCTCGACGCGTTCGCATTGAAATATACCGGAGGAGTTCCCGACGGGTACCCCGATGCCGCCCTCGCCGCAACGGTCGTGGTCCGGCTCGACCCGGTCTCGGTCACCGGCCGGCGCACGGGGTAGTCCGTCGCGACGCGGGGCCGGCGCGACCGCTCACCGTTCGGAGAGGAGCCGGCCGGCCTTGGCGATGCTCTCGCGCGGGAGTTCGTGGACCAGGATCGTGACGTCGGCGGGGTCGACCTTCAGGACGGAGACGAGCGTGGCCGTGATCTCTTCGACGACGCGGCGCTTCTGCTCGAGGGTGCGGCCGGCCATCTGGATCGTGACGATAGGCATGGATCAGATTTCGACCCGGGCCCGTATCAAGGCGATCGTGCCTGGGCCGCGGAGTCAGTCGCAGCACCCGGACCGGTCGCAGCGCTGTGCCCCGGCCGTCTCCACCTGGTCGTACTTCGGCCGGAGGCCGGCCCAGCCCGTATACCCGCAGTAGATGCAGCACTCGCCTTCGCAGTGGGGGCATGCGGTCGCGGGCGGGCGGACCTCGACCCAGCCCCGGCGGCCGCAGTTCGTGCAGCCCGCGCCCTCGCAGGCGCGGCAGGTCACGTGGACGTAGTCATCGTCTGCCATTGCTCCAGATCGGGCGGGAGTCGGATATAGGACTGTCGGTCGGCTCGATGCGCGGATCCGGCCGACGGCGCCCCTACGGACGACGGCCCTTCCGCGGTTGACGACACGGAGATCTCCGGCACGGGCTCGGCGCCGGGGATCGCCTCAGCGCAGCCCGGTTCATCGTCGAGCCGTGCGAAGAG
>JADGNL010000061.1 GCA_017883495.1 Methanomicrobiales archaeon
TAAGTCGTCTTCTGCGAGAGGCGGCTCTCGTTGATATTCACGTACACGTAGTCGACCAAGCCCGAACCCTTCGCAGTCGCCGTTGCCAGGATCTCGTCCCGGAATGCAGTGCCTGTCACGTCGGTCCTGCCACGGAAATTCTGTCCGACAAGCCGGTAGTTGGAAGCGTGCGCGACCATGGTCAGGTTCGTATCGTAGACGAAAGCGTAGACCTCGGGATCGGCCTCATCGCGGAACGGGGGGCGGCCGGCGTTGATCGCCTGGAAGGCGCCCTGGACGTCTGCGGCCACCCGGTCCGCCGTCAGGTTGACGATCGCCATGGCGCCCGACAGGTTCGCCTTCGCTCCCGTCCACTCGACCCCGACGTTCTTGTAGAGGATCCGTTCGTACGGTGCAACCCCTGCGGCGTCTTTCTCGGTCTTCAGTGCGGCAAGGCTCTGGTTGAACGCCTGAACCACGATCGGGGAGACGTTCCGATTGAAGGCGAAGTACATGTCGCGCTCCCCGAGCATCCGGACGACCTCGAATCTATCCGGATCCGCGCCGTATCGGGCGAGCAGGGCTCTGGCCGTGATAAGCGGGTACGCGATCGCGTCCGCGTCGCCGTTCCGAAGGGCCGCGATGAGTGCGGCAGGGTCCGTCTCGGTCCGGATGGCGCTATCGGGGACACCGAGGGCGCGGAGGTAGCTACCGGCCGCGTCGTCGTGCATGGTGACGATCCGGTACCGGACGAGATCGTCGCCGGAGACCATCCGCCCGGGATCGGCCAGTACGACGTACTGAAGGCGGGCGATCGGTCCGGCCCAGCGGAAGAGCCCCTCTCGGTCCTCCGTTCGCGCGGTCGAGAAGACAACCGTCTCGTTCCGCTCCAACGCTGTGCGATAGGCCTCGGTCCAGGATGTAAGTCGAAGCTGGTCGGGCCGGAGGGTCAGGTTGAACTGTCCCATCACCGCGCGCAGCATCTCCGGTCCGATCCCCTCGATCGTGCCGTTCGCGCCGGAGTTGAGGGGCGGGTACTCCTCGGTCAGAAACGTGGTCCGCGCCAGCTCCACTTCAGGAAGATACCAGCCGAGGATCCGATCTCTGACCGTGACATTGCCGGTATCCCGTTCGAGCGAGAGCCGGTCCAGCGCGGCCTGAAAGCGCGCCACGGTCTCGTCCGACGTGTTGCGGTTGAACGCGAAGTAGGTCTGGTATTCGGAGAGCGTGAAGACGGGCTGAATACGGAGAGGGTTTCCGCCCTTGGCGGCCGCGAGCCGCTGACCGGAGAGTTCCCCGTAGGCGAAGAGATCGATCTCGCCCGCATCGAGCCACTCGATCAGGCTCTCCTGTTGATCTGCGATCCGCAGCTGCGCGTCGGGAACGCCGAGATCGCGGAGTTTCTGAACGGCGGCGTCGTCCCGCACCACCCCGATCCGGCGGGTCGAGAGTTCTGCCGCTGAGGCGATAGTGATATTGCGTTCGCGCAGCCCGAAGAGGACCGCTCGCTCCGGATGGATAGGACCGGCCCATTTGAACAAACTCTCACGCGACGGTAATCGGGAGGTGGCGAACAGGACTGTATCGGGCTCGGTCAACGTCCGGTTGTACGCGATCTCCCATGGCAGGAACTGGACCTCTCCCACCGTCTGACCGGTCCCGATCCGTTGCAACGTCTCGTTGAGCAGATCGATCGCGATCCCGGTCTGTCGGTCTCCCTCGTGGTAGTTGAATGGCGGGTACTCCTCGGTCAGAAAGACCAGCCTCTCAGCCGTCGGTGCCGACGGCGCCGTACAGCCAGCGAAGCACAGACCAAACAGGATCAGGGCCGTTGCCGCGATAAAAAGTCCTTGCGAGTTCATAGTCACACTTGAACGTGGTAATATTGGCAAGCGAGAACTTATTTTTGGCGAAAGCCTTTGCCGCTCACACAGAAGGAGTTCGCTTTACCATAGGCGATCTCTCTTCTGCGTTGCATGGTGCTGCTGAGCCTTGTCGGTCTCGTGTTCATTATCTCCGTCACGCCGGGCGACCTCTCCCCTCGCTGTCCGAATGATACATCCGAACGGGATCGGCACATCGATGTGGATCGGCCTCGCAGCCTCCGCGTTCGCGGCAGTCCGATCGGAGTACGATTTCACGGGGAGGAGATCCCTATGATCGGGGCGCACAATCGATGCTGCAGTGGTGAACGGATCCCCGATACGATCAGTTCAACCGCTGCAGGATCTGGAAAGAGCGAAAAATGGAAGGTGAAGCGTCAGAGCCGGAACTCGAACCAGTCCAGGTTCTGCGCATCGCCAACGAACTGAACCCGCATGCGGTGCGTGCCCTTCGGCAGTGCAACCGGAACGGTCACGGTCTGCCAGCTGCCGAAACCGCCTGTTCGGGGCACGGTCACCGTCGCACGGTGAACTCCATCTACGAGGATGCGGAGCTGCCGCCCCGTCCACGGGCTCGCCACCTGGAACGATGTGCGGTACGTACCGCTCCTCCCAATCGTCAGCGTGTATTCGAGCCACTCGGACGACTTCACCCAACCGACGTTGTAATTGGCGCCCCCGCGTTCGATATCGACGTCGGTCTGCCGGTACGCACCGCCAGCGTTACCGTGTGTCGTGTCACGATAGGCGACATCCGAACCGCCTGTGTCGAAGTCCTCTGCCTCGACCCTGCCCGGGATCGGATGCGGCCGATAGGGTTGGCGCGTGGGTGTCACGGTGGGGGCGATCGTGGTCGGCGGGACCGTGACCGTCGGCGTCGGTGTCGGAGCACCGCCGATATCGAACGGCAGCTCCTCGTGCGTACCGTTGATGAGGATGCATCCCTCGTCGCGTGCATCCAGGCGGAGAAGATACCGTCCTGGTTTCACCCCCGCGCCGATCTGACCGCCGAACTCGTAGGTCGAGTAGACGATGTCGGTCGGGTTTGAGGAATTGGTCCGTCGCCCGAGCTGGACGGGAATGGTCGAGGCGGCGATCGTAGCGCCGCGCTCGTCGATGATAGACCAGGCAACGCTGGTGATCCGATTTGTGGGCGTACCGTCCCTGCCGGATGGACCGGGGATGACTGTGGCCGGGATCGGTGCGACCACTCCGTAGAGAAGGCACCCCTCGCCGGACGCGACCGAGATTCCGTCGCTTGGCAAAAGATCCAGCCGTTTTGGAGTTGTGTCGGCGAGATCGACCACCGGGTCGAGGTCGTTTGCGGGACGGAGCTCGGCCCGTGTCAGAGCGAGCCGATCCCCGTTTGCGAGGTTGGAGAGGGCCGAGTTGAAGGAGACATGGGTTCCGTTCTCCCGCGCGACGTAGGTGTAGACCGGTTCGCCCGCCGTGTAGTAGTGGTACACCGTCCGGGGGGAGGCGGCGAGGCCGGTTCGGATGATCGTCGAGGTCTCGACCGTGTACGTGGCCGAATAGTTACGCACGTCGTAGAGGAAGAGGTCGTTCTCGGCGGCCTCCGTTGTGTCGATGAGCGTTCCGGAGCAGTCGTTCGATACCTCGATCGCGTTGTTCGAGACCCAGCGACCGGGGATCACATAGCCGTCACTGTTCCAGTAGAAGTACCCGGGGAAGGAATCGAGGTAGGTGCGGTAGCCGTGCTCCCGGGCGAACGCGATCAGACGGTCTTTCTGGGCCGTCGGCGAGAATCGCCCGAGCGTCGCGTGGGTCTTTCCGAGGGTGATCCGTTTCTCGGCCACGAGGTCTCTGAGTCCGCCCGAGAGGCCCGTCACGCGGATCGTGTAATCCCCGGCTACAAGGTCGTCGAGCGGTCGGCCCTCTCGATCCGTGTAGTTCGTGTCGAACGACTTCGTCACGCCGCCCAGAATGACGCCGGAGTAGTACTGCGGGGTGACGACGACTTTGTTCCAGGTCTCGCGCAAACCTCCCGGCTCGCGGACCAGGTCCGGGACCATCACCGTCCCCTTCGAGGTGCCGTTCGGATAATCGGCCGCGATCGCCGAAAGGGGGGTCGTGCCGTTCACGGGATCGACATGGCTCTCGAGCTTTCGTACTGGAGTTCCGACGCCGCCCGTTCCGCGGAAGAGCTCGATTCGCACGTCCCCCGGCACGGCGATTCCAGCCGGAATTGCTCCTGTCACGTAGAAGTCCCGGCACTCGGCCATCATGGTCTCGTTCTCGGACGGGTAATCGATCGTGAGCGTCGTAGCAACCGCCGGGCCGACGAGCAGCAGGAGCCCGAGCGCAAAGAAGAGGTAGCAGGGATAGCGGGCGTTCATATCAAGCACTGACCTGGATCTCTTCCTGGCGGAGCGATAAAGAATTGCCATGCTTTCGGTCACTACCGGATGATGCAGAAGTATGACGGCTCCTTTTCCGTTCTCTTTCTGCGGGCGAAAGTCGGATCAATACGAAATGGAGATATCTCCATCCGCAGGAGTATACTCATGGACCGGAGGCACGCCCTCTTCGTAATTCTGCTGATCGCAGCGCTGTGCGCTGCCGGCTGCACCACAGCTCCTCAGGCGAACACCACGCCGACGACGAGCGTCACGGCGACACCCTGCGCCGTCTGCGGAGTGAATGCAACGCCAAACCCGCTGGCGAACCTCACTGTCGACGAGCAGCGCCTCGTTGCGCTCGTGAGCGAGGCGGCCGCGTACGCCCGGTCGAACGGCAGGGGGAGGGCGCTCGCCGCCTTCAACGACCGGAACGGATCGTTCATACGGGGCGATCTCTACGTCTTCGCCTATGATATGAACGGGACCGTGCTCGCTCTACCGTTCCAGCCGGAAATTATCGGCACGAACCGGTCCGGGGCCGTCGACCTGAACGGCGCCACCTACATCCAGGACGCGGTCAGGGCGGCGCGGAACGGTTCGGGCTTCTTCCGGTACCACTACCCGAACCCGGCCCGGAACTTCACGGTGGAACAGAAGACGAGCTACGTGATCGATCTCGGCGACTGGTTCGTGGGTGCCGGTGTCTACACGCCCGATCCCGCTGCTGCGACCGCTCCGCTCAGGAGCAGGTCCGGCCTCGTCACCTTCGTCGAGCAGGCCGCCGCGTACGCACGGGCGAACGGGAAGGACAATGCAATCCTGGCTTTCAATAATCCGAACGGTTCGTTCGTTGAGGACGACCTCTATGTCTTCGCCTATGATATGAACGGCACAACACTCGCCCTGCCGTTCCAGCACGAGCTGATCGGTGTCAACCGATCGGATGCCGCGGATATACGGGGAACAAAATTTATCAAGGCCGCAGTCTCGGCTGCAAAGAACGGCTCGGGCTTCTATGAGCTCTGGTATCCGAATCCGGCCGACGAGTACGCGGTCGAACCTAAAACCTGCTACGTCGTCGGCATGGGCGACTGGTACCTCGGCTCGGGCTTCTACACGGCCCGAACGAACGCGAGCGTGAACGTTTCCGCCCCGACGACCAAGGAAGGGCTGGCGACCTTGGTGGAGAAGGCGGCCGCCCATGCCCGTGCGCGGGGGCGCGAAGCGGCACTCGGAGACTTCAACAACCGGACCGGCCCCTTCGCCTCGGGGGACGCGTATGTCTATGCCCTCGACTACAACGGGACTGCGCTCGCCCTCCCGTTCCAGCCCGAAAAGATCGGCACGAGCTTCCTCAACGCAACCGACTCGACCGGGCAATACTATACGCGGGCTGAGATCGAGCTGGCACGGAACGGCGGCGGTTTCGTCTATTACGACTACCCGAACCCCGAGCACGGCATGTCGATCGAGCCGAAGATGAGTTACGTGAAGGACGTGGACGGTAGGTACTGGATCGGGGCGGGGGCCTATCTTCCGGTCGTGAACGCCACAGCCACGCGCTGAGAACCGGCGTCGGGCCTGCCCGGCTCCGACCTATCCGCTCCCTTAGCGACACCTTACGCATAGATCGGAGTTCGCCTTCGGGCGAGCCAGTTCATCCCGTCTCGGCCTGATCCGCCGGACAGAAGTTGCAGATCGAGTACCAGAGGTCGCCCTCCTTCTCCCTGATCGGGCAGAGGAACCGTCCCCGGCGCTCCTCGACCCGGAAGCCGCCCGGAAAGGGCGTGCCCACGGGGTGGCCCGGCCGGCCGAGAACGAACATGGAGAAGCCCGCGACCAGGTAGTAGAAGAACCGGTGTCGGGGCGTGTAGAAGTGCGCGTGACGCTCGGGCCGCTCGTCCCACTCCGAGCACCCCCGCGGCACCATCTCCCAGTACTCCCGGCAGCGGTCGAGGTCGGCGATCGGGGCCGTCATCTTCGTGAGCGCGCCCTTCCGTCGCATGAGGAGGAGCTCGTGGTGTGCGCCGAAGATCTGCTCGGCGAAGTACGGCCGGATCGCCTCGCGGTACGGCGAGGGGAGCCGGTCGACCTCGTTCTTGAGCCGACCGCCGATCACCTGGAGATCGAACGCGGCGTACCGGGCGGCAGCGTCCGCGATGACGGAGGCGAGCTCGCCCTTCGTCCTCGCGGCTCCGCACCGGCCGCAGACCGTCGCGATCTCCATACCTGTCGTGTGGCGTCGGATCGGTTGAACCTGGCGGCCGTGACAGGGTACGGGGCCGTCGTTCGGATCGATTCGAAACGTTTTTCCCCTCGGCGGCGCGAATGCTCGCCCGGTGACAGCGATGACACTCAGAGAAGAGGTACTGACCCAGATCGCCGCGCTCATAACCGTCGCGTTCGGCCTGGTGGCCGCGCTCGCCTGGAACGGTGCGATCCAGGCGATCTTCAAGCAGATCTTCGGGACAGCCGACAGCATCACGGCCCAGCTCAGCTACGCGATCATCGTCACGATCATCGCCGTGATCGCGACAATCATGATCGCCCGGTCGGTTGCGTCGGCGAAGAGCGAGACCCCCTGAGGCGAGGTCTCCTCCCTTTTTACGCGCCTTCCGTCTCCGTACCGGCGCGGAGAGCCGCCTCACGGACGGCGGCAGCCACAGCCGGCGCAACGCTCCGATCGAGCGGGCTCGGCAGGATCCGGTCCGGCGTGGGGTCGGGGACGCAGGCCGCGAGGGCGTGAGCGGCGGCGATCTTCATCCCGTCCGTTATCCGTGGAGTACGAACGTCGAGCGCGCCGCGGAAGACTCCGGGGAATGCGAGCACGTTGTTGACCTGATTCGGAAAGTCCGAGCGACCTGTGGCGACCACGGCAGCCCCTGCAGCCAGAGCCTCATTCGGCCAGATCTCGGGCGTCGGGTTCGCCATGGCGAAGACGATCGGATCGGGGTTCATGGTCCGAACCATCTCCGCCGTGATGACGCCCGGGCCCGAGACGCCGATCACCACGTCGGCACCGCGGAGTGCGTCCGCGATCCCGCCGGTCCGCTGCGTGCGGTTCGTCTCGGCCGCGAGAATGTACTTGTACTTGTTCGCGTAGAGCCCATGTCGACCGTGGTGGATGATCCCTTCGCGGTCGCAGACGACGATGTCGCGAACCGGGCGACAGTATCCCTCCTCGTACCCGATGCACTTGAGGAGGCGGGCGCAGGCGTACCCGGCCGCCCCGGCCCCGACGATCGCGATCGTCTGTTCCTCGAACCGGCGGCCGGTTGCCCGGCAGGCGTTCAGAAGTGCCGCGAGCACGACGATCGCGGTTCCGTGCTGGTCGTCGTGCATGACCGGAATCCCGCAGTCCTGCAGCGCCTCCTCGACCGCAAAGCACCGCGGGGCCGCGATATCTTCGAGGTTGATCCCGCCGAAGGCCGGCGCGATGCTCCGGATCCGATCCGCGAAGTCGGCCTCGTGGCCTGAAAAGCAGAGCGGGAACGCGTCGATCCCGGCGAACGCCTTGAAGAGTGCGGCCTTTCCCTCCATCACCGGCAGAGCCGCGAGCGGACCGATATCGCCAAGACCGAGAACGGCCGTTCCGTCGGTCACGATCGCGACCATGTTTCCCTTCACCGTATATCGGTAGGCCGCCGCAGGGTCGGCCGCGATCGCGCGGCAGACGGCGGCCACGCCAGGGGTGTAAGCGAGCGCGAGATCCTCGCGGGTCTCGAGCGGGACAGTAGATCGCACCTCGAGCTTGCCGGGGCCGGTTTCGTGGAGCGCGAGCGCCCGTCTCTCCAGGTCGTCGGGGGTCATCACCGATCAGACGCCGTGCCATGATTTGAGCATTGCGAAAGAGATCGAATCGGTCGGGTTCCCATTGTCCAACGGCAAGGGAGGGACCGTAGCGCCGTGGCGACA
>JADGNL010000062.1 GCA_017883495.1 Methanomicrobiales archaeon
ATTCGCCTCGTCAGTGAGTGCGTGACGTCCAACGGCTCCACTTCGATGGCCTCCACGTGCGGCTCCAGCCTGGCTCTGATGGATGCCGGAGTGCCGATCAAGGCCTCCGTCGGTGGCGCCGCGATGGGTCTCGTCACCGAGCCTGACGGCCGGTTCGTGATCCTTACCGACATCCTCGGCAAGGAGGATGCCTTCGGCGACATGGACTTCAAGGTCACGGGCACCCGCGACGGCGTCACCGCCCTGCAGATGGACATCAAGGTCAAGGGCATCAATGAGGCGATCATTCGCCAGGGCCTGCAGAAGGCCCACGAGGCCCGGATGGCGATCCTCGACAAGATGGACGCCGTAATCCCGACCAGCCGGTCCGAGATGAGCAGCTTCGCGCCGCGCATCATCACCATCAAGATCAACCCCGAGAAGATCCGCGACATCATCGGCAAGGGCGGCTCCGTGATCCGCAAGATCCAGGAGGAGACCGGCACCGAGATCAACGTCGAGGATGACGGCACCGTGCAGATCGCGGCCGTTTCCGGCGAGAACTCGCGAAAGGCGGTTACCTGGATCGAGTCGCTGACTCGCGAAGTCGAGATCGGCGGGCTCTACCTGGGTAAGGTGACCCGAATAATGGGTTTCGGCTGCTTCGTCGAGATCCTGCCCGGCAAGGAAGGCCTCATCCGGATCGGCGAGCTGGCCGACTACCACGTGCCCACCGTTGAGGACGTGGTTTCGGTCGGCGACGAGGTCATGGTCGTCGTCATGGAGATCGACCGCCAGGGACGGATCAACCTCTCGCGCAAGGCCGCCATGCAGCGGCATCTGGCCAAGGTGGAGACCGAGTAGGGCCACTCCGCGGGGGTCGGTCGAGTCGATCGACCCCCTCTCCGCTTGATGCATACGGACCTGCATAGGCGCAGTTGTATGCATCTGGCGAGGGTCGTCCGGCGGGGCGCTGGTATACTCGCCGGGTGCCCTTGTCCTGAACCGTTCTGAGTGGAGCCATGTCCCGAGAGCCTCAATCGCTGACCGTTGCGGTCGTCGGTGCCACTGGCGTCGTCGGTCGAACGATGATCCAGGTCCTCGCCGAACGGCACTTCCCGATAGGGGAGCTTCGGCTGCTGGCGTCCGGCCGTTCGGCCGGATCAACCGTGAGCGCCGACGGACGGACCCTGACGGTTGGAGAGGCGACTCCCGAGGCCTTCGAAGGCGTCGATATCGCCCTCTTCTCGGCGGGCGGGGACGTCTCGCGCGAGCTTGCCCCGGAGGCGGCCGCTCGTGGCGCGACCGTCATCGACAACTCGAATGGATGGCGGATGGATCCCGCCGTGCCGCTCATCGTCAGCCAGGTCAACCCGGAGGACGGGGAGTGGCACGAGGGCATCATTGCCAACCCCAACTGCTCGACGATGCAGCTCGTGCCCGTCCTCATGGCCCTGCGCGACAAGGCCGGGTTGGAGCGTGTCATCGTCGACACATATCAGTCGGTCTCGGGCACCGGCGCCGAGGCCCTGGCGGAGCTGGAATCGCAGATTCGGGCCCATGTAGCGGGTGAGCCCAAGGTCGCCAGTGTCTACCCGCACCCGATTGCCTTCAACATCCTGCCGGAGATCGACGTCTTCCTGGACAACGGCTACAGCCGTGAGGAATGGAAGGTAGTCACCGAGAGCCGCAAGATCCTGCACCTGCCGGAGTTGAGGATCTCCTGTACGGCCGTGCGCGTGCCGGTCTTCGTCAGCCACTCCGAAGCCGTCCACGTCGAGACGAGCCGCCCCATGAGCCCCCAGGAGGCGCGGCGGGCATTTGCCTCCGTGCCCGGCGTCGTCGTAATGGACGATCCGGCGGCGCATGTCTATCCGACGCCGATTCAGGCCGCCGGCAAGGACGACGTCTATGTCGGGCGAATCAGGACCGACCCGTCGGTCGAACGAGGGCTGGCCTTCTGGGTCGTCAGCGACAACCTGCGCAAGGGCGCGGCAACGAATGCCGTCGAGATCGCCGAGGTTCTCGTGGAGCGAGGCTGGGTCAGGGCACGGTCGCGCCGAGAGGCGCCGGCCGGAGCACTGGAGACATCGTGACGGAGGCCTCGCCTCAGGCCGTGCCTGAGGCGCAGCGCAAGGCTGCGCTCGATGCCATCGCGGCGGAGGTGGCGGTTTGCACTCGGTGCCGGCTGCACCAGACCCGCACGCGAGCCGTCCCCGGAGAAGGGACGGCGGCCACGGAGGTCCTCTTCGTGGGCGAAGGTCCGGGCTTCAACGAAGACCAGCAGGGCAGGCCGTTCGTGGGTCGGGCGGGGGCCCTCCTATCCAGGTTGCTGGAATCGATCGGCTGGTCGCGCCAGGAGGTCTTCATCACGAACGTCGTCAAGTGCCGGCCCCCCGAGAACCGCGACCCGGAGCCGGACGAGATCGCCGCTTGCGCCCCGTTTCTCACTCGCCAGATCGAGGCCCTCGATCCGGCACTGATCGTTACCCTGGGCCGGTTCTCGATGGCTCGCTTCAATCCGGGGGCACGGATCGGACAGGTCCACGGGACGTTCAGGCCGGCCGACCCGAACTCGGGCGCGCCCGGGGCTCTCGCGTATTTCATGTATCACCCCGCCGCGGCCCTGCGCACCAGCTCGGTGGAAGCGACCTCCTTCGCGGACATGCAAGGCATCCCCGCGGCCCTTGTCGAGGCCCGAGCCACGCGAATCGGCGGCCCTTCCAGTCTCGAGGAAGAGGTCGGCGACGTGGCAGAGGCCATGACCGGCCCCGTCGAATCCGACCCTACGGCACAACTCCCCCTCTTCTAGGATGAGCACCAGCGA
>JADGNL010000063.1 GCA_017883495.1 Methanomicrobiales archaeon
ATGGACGGGTCGAGCCGGGCGCCGATGCAGGCGCTCAGGACGGCCGCCGAGAGCAGCCCGTACGAGAGCGAGAGAAGCGCGTTCACCGGGTCGCGGTGCGGCCGTTCCGTCCGTCGCCGAAATCCCAACTCGGGCGGGATGGTCCGAGCCATGATCTCGTAGTACATGTCTCCGATCATACGGTGGACGCGCCGGAGTTCCTGGAGGCGGACAAGGTTGGGCATCTCTCCGAGCAGTCCCTGCACGAGCTCGAGTTCGCCTTCGTAGAACCCCGCCTGGTCCTCGCCGATGTGGCCGAGCCGAACGTGTGCCGCATACGTGACGATCGTGGTCGCGATGGCGTGCGCCGGCATCGCCTCCTGCAGGCGCCGCCGCCGCTCGTCCTCCCGGTCGTCGTATGGCCGCACTACACCCACGGGCTCGCCGTCGGGTTCGAGAAAGGTGACACGGACCCCCTGCCGGACCAGCCGGTTCACCGTCGCCGTCTGGATCGTATGCCGCCCCTGAAGGAGCAGGTGCGCAAGACCGACGAGAGCGTACTCGGTGACGGTTGCGTCCTGGCCCACGATCAGCCGGTCGGATGCCGATCGGATGTGCGCGCCGGACCCCTGCACTACGAGCCAGTCCACGTCCTCGATCACGATACTTTCAGATGTCGCGCCAGCGACAGAAGAAGGTTGTTGAAAAGAGGGTCAGGAGGCGTTCGGCTGGCCGAGCAGCACGTCCTGGACGTTGTGCTGGCGCATGGAGAGCTTCTTCGCCTTGAAAATGTTCTTGCCCTCCTTGCCGATTGCGATGCCTCGGTCCTCGTCGCGGACATCGACGTGCGCGACAAGACCTCGCTCGGCGTCCTCGAAGTCGACCTCGAGCACCTGGGCAGGCAGGAAGCAGTTCTTGACGAACTGCTCGGGGCTGTCCGAGTACTCGACGACCTCGATCCGCTTGCCCATCGCGTCCGAAGCCTTCTTGATCGAGGCCCCCTTCTTGCCGATTGCGAGCCCCATCTCGCCGGGGTTGACCACGAAGATGATCCGGCTGTTCCGCTCGTCGATCACGCAGTCGCGCGAGCTCGCGCCCGTCAGGCTCTCGAACTCCGAGATCAGGCGCATGCAGTCCTCGGTCAGGACGATCTCCGTCATCGTCAGGCCCTCTTCAGACTGGTGATGTCCGACTCGCCCGGGTCGACGACCGCGAGCGCACTGACCATGTGCGGCTTGCCGCAGGCCTTGCCGAGCTGAACCGAGGAGCCGTCGAAGGTGTAGACGAAGACGCCCGACTCCTCTGCGAGCTTGGTGCGGTAGGCCTCGGGGCAGTTCCTGGCGACGACGACCATGTTCGCGTCGCCGCTCATGACGCACCTCTCGGTCTCGTTCTGACCGAGCACCACATTCCCTGTCTTGATGGCCTTTCGGAGGGATACGTTGAATTCCATTGAATTTCCTCTACGTTCTTGGCTTTGCGATCAGCTTGACGTCGCCCGTGCCGAGCTGTATCGGCTGGCCGACGATCACGTTCTCGGTCACGCCGTTGAGCTCGTCGACCTCGTTCGCGACGGCCGCGTCGAGCAGGTGGTTGACCGTCACCTCGAACGCGGCGCGGGAAAGGACCGACTCCTTCTCCCCGGCGATGCCGTGGCGGCCGATCTGCTTGACCTCGCCGTCCATGCACATCATGTCGGCGACGAGCATGATATGCCGCACGTCGACCTTGATGCCCTGTTCGCCAAGGGTGGACAGGGCTTCGGCCATGATCGCGTTCCGGGCCGCTTCGATCCCGAGAACCTGGGCGATCTCGCTGATGTTGTTGGTCCGGGTCCGCGTTGTATCGACGCCGGCGACCTCGAAGACATCCTTTAGGTTGGAGCCTTCAGTATAAAGTATGTATTCACCGCCCTCTTTCCGGACCACGACGCGCTCGATATCGTCGATTCCCTGCACGATCACGTTCCTCACGTGCTCGGCGAGCTGGAAGAGGTTCTGGTACTTCTGCTGATCCTTGGGCACGAACGTGATCACATGGGCCTTGCCGTCGACCTCGGCCTCGAAGTCGCGGTAGTGGCGGCGCTCCCTGATCTTCTTCTGCGCCGTCTCGGCGATCATGTCCATCGAGATCTTGCGCTTGGTCAGCACGGCCTCGTTGACGGCGACAATCACCTGCATGTTCTCCATGTCGGTCGTGATATCGCCGAACTCGTGGAGCGGCGCCGCCTCGATCTGCCACGAGACCATCCGTGCCTTGTCCCGGTCGTTGCTGAACTCGGGAGAGAGATGGATGGTCATGGTCGGGGTCGAGGGTTCCTTCCGGGCGTCCATGATCTCGATCAGGCGCGGCAGCCCGAGCGTGACGTTGATCTCGGCCACGCCGGCGTAATGGAAGGTCCGCATGGTCATCTGCGTGCCCGGCTCGCCGATCGACTGGGCCGCTATCACGCCGACGGCCTCGAGCGGCTGGATCCGGGTCGCCTTGAACTCGGCAAGGACCCCGGTCATGATCTGCTCGAACTGGGCGTCGCTCACGTCCTTGTCTCCGAGTGCCTTCAGGAGCTGCTGCTTGGTCAGGCTGGGGAGCTTGGTCCCGTCCGGGAGCTGCGCCCCCTCGATCCGCCCGCGCATCGTGTCGGTGAACATCAGACCTCCACCTTCAGGATCGACTCGACGATCCCCTTGACGTCGACCGGGTCGCCGAACGCACCCTTCATCGGGTCCGTGCCGTCCTCGCCGTACTGGTACTGGATGATCCGGCCCATCGTGGTCCGGACCGTGCCGTCGTACTCGACCTTCAGGTCCTGGAGTGCGTTGATCAGGCGGCGCTGGAGATACCCCGACTGCGACGTCCGGACGGCCGTGTCGACCAGCCCCTCGCGCCCGCCGATTGCGTGGAAGAAGAACTCCGTCGGCGAGAGACCGCCCTTGTACGAGTGCTTGATGAACCCGTGGGCGTCCGCGCCGCGGTCGCCCCGCCGGTAGTGGGGCAGAGTCCGCTCCTCGTAACCACGCATGATCCGCTCGCCGCGCACCGACTGCTGGCCGATGCATCCGGCCATCTGGGTCAGGTTCAGCATCGAGCCGCGAGCGCCGGAGACGGCCATCAGCACGGCCGAGTTGCCGAGCCCGAGGTGGCGGCCGGCGATCTCGCCCGTGCGGTCACGAGCCTTGCCGAGCACCTGCATGATCTGCATCTCCAGCGTCTCCTCGGGAGTCCGACCGGGCATGGGCTCGAGCTGTCCTTCCTGAAAGATCCGGATCCGGCGATCGACGTCGTCCTCGGCCTTGCTGAGTTCGTCCTCGATCTGGCCGTATTCGGTCCGGGAGAGGTCCTCGTCGTCGATCCCGAACGAGAATCCGTCGATCATGATCCCGCGAATCGAGAGGCGGGTCATGTCGTCGATGAAATGGCTCGCCCGCTCCATGCCGTACTGCCGGATGATCCGGTTGAGAATCGCGCCGTCGAACGCTCCGATCGACTTCTTGTCGATCGTCCCGGTCTGGAGCTGGCCGTCGATGATCCGGACGAACGCGTCGCGCTCGCAGCCCTCATCCTTGCACTCGTCGCAGTTGACGCAGGAGGAGGCGCGGAAGACCATGTTCAGGCCCGTGGGCAGGATTATGGAGAAGACCTGCTTGTTCGACCAGAACGGCGTTCCGTCCTCCTCGACCTTTCCGGGCTCGGGCAGGTGCTCGAACTCGAAGTACTTGAGGAGGTAGAGGATCTCGGACTTCGTGAACCAGCGGAGATCGTGGGTCAGCATGAAGATCCCCGAGATGTGGTCGTGGATCCCGCCGATGATCGGGCCGCCGAAGCGGGGCGAGAGGATGTTCTCCTGGACCGCGATCAGGATCGCGGCCTCGGCCCGCGCTTCCTCGGTCTGCGGGACGTGGAGGTTCATCTCGTCCCCGTCGAAGTCGGCGTTGTAGGGCGGGCAGACCGCCGGGTTGAGCCGGAAGGTCTTGCCGTCCATCACCTTGATCCGGTGGGCCATGATCGACATCCGGTGGAGCGAGGGCTGTCGGTTGAAGAGGACGATGTCGCCGTCCCGGAGCTGTCGTTCGACAGTGTAGCCGGGCTCGATCTGTTCGGCGATCGTCTCGAGATTGTCTCCGCCGAGGCGCAGGCGCCGATTGTCGGGGCGGATCACGTAGTTCGCACCGCACGGCACCTTGAGCGACTTTCGTTCGGGGCCGCGGAGCACGAGCTCGCGCATCTCCTCGATGTTGTGGGCGGTCACCCGGATTGGCACGGTCATCTCGATCGCGATCGAGAGAGGGACACCGACCTCGGTCACCGAGAGGTTCGGGTTCGGCGAGATCACCGTTCGGGCGGAGAAGTTCACGCGCTTGCCCGAGAGCGAGCCGCGGAACCGGCCGTCCTTGCCCTTCAGTCGCTGCGACAGAGTCTTGAGCGGCCGTCCCGAGCGGTGACGGGCGGGGGGACAGCCTGCGACCTCGTTGTCGAGGTAGGTCGTGACGTGATACTGGAGCAGTTCCCAGAGGTCCTCGATGATCAGCTGGGGCGCGCCGGCGTCCTGATTCTCCTTGAACCGCTGGTTGATCCGGATGATGTCCACGAGCTTGTGCGTGAGATCGTCCTCGGACCGCTGGCCGTTCTCGAGGATGATCGAGGGCCGCATCGTGACCGGCGGCACGGGCAGCACGGTCAGGATGGTCCACTCCGGCCGCGCCACGTCGGGGTTGATCCCGAGGAGTCGCAGATCGGAGTCGGGAATCCGTTCGAGCCGCGCCCGGATGTCGGCCGGCGTCAGCTTGTGCTCGATCTTCTTGCCGTCCTCGAGCAGGACCTCCGAGAACGTGGTCGGCTTCTCGAAGTTCACCTTGAGCTGGAGCTCGCCGCAGTGGGGGCAGGCCCGCTCCTTCTTGATGTCCTTCTCGGTCAGCACGTCGCCGCCGAATTCGTCCTCGGCCGTGATCGAGACCTTCTGGATCTCATCGGGCGAGAGGAGGAGCCGGCCGCAGGCGCGGCAGGTGACACGAAGCAGCTTCCTGATCAGGCGCGTGTACCCGACGTGGATGACGGGCTTGGCGAGCTCGATGTGGCCGAAGTGGCCCGGGCAGTCGGCGGCCTTCTGGTCGCAGGTCTTGCAGCGAAGCCCCGGGTCGATAACCCCGAGCGCCAGGTCCATCAGGCCCTGGGGGTACGGGAACCCGTCGTCGTCGTAGGTGTCCGCCCAGATGATCTTCCGGACGGACATGGTCCGGATCTCCTTGGGGGAGAGGAGACCGAACTTGATCTTTCCAATGCGTTTAGGACTCGGCATGTGTCGATTACACCTGGTCCTCGAGGACCATCCTCGGGGCGATCCCCATGCTCTTCATCTCGTCGAGCAGAAGCTTGAACGCGTAGCTCATCTCGACGAGGTAGATGTCGGTCTCGGCGCCGCAGACGAGGCAGCGGGTCGTGTTCCGCTTCCGGTCCAGCATCGCGACCATGCCGCACTTGGCACAGACGTACTGCTGGACCTTGTCGGACTCGTCGAGCAGCCGTTCCTTGAGGGCCATCGCGGCCCCGTGACCGATCATCACGTCGCGCTCCATCTCGCCGAACCGGAGACCGCCCTCGCGGGCACGCCCCTCGGTCGGCTGCCGGGTCAGGACCTGCACGGGTCCGCGCGACCGGGCGTGCATCTTGGACGAGACCATGTGGTAGAGCTTCTGGTAGTAGATCACGCCGACGTAGATGTCGGCCGCGAAGGGCTTGCCCGTGATCCCGTCGTACATCACCTCGCGCCCGGTCGGCGCGAAGCCGAACTGCATGAGCGCGCCCCGGAGGTCCGCCTCAACCTCGCCCGAGAACGCCGTCGCGTCGATCCGGCGTCCCTCGAGCGAGCCGACCTTGCCGCCGATCGTCTCGAGCATGTGCCCGATCGTCATCCGGGACGGGATGGCGTGGGGGTTGATCACGAGGTCGGGAACTACGCCGTCCTCGGTGAACGGTAAATCTTCGGGGGCCGCGATCAGTCCGATCACACCCTTCTGTCCGTGGCGCGAGGCGAACTTGTCGCCGACCTCGGGCACGCGGAGGTCGCGCGTACGGACCTTGACCAGGCGAGACGAATTCTCGCCCTCGGTGATGATCACCGTGTCGACGATGCCGTGCTCGTTCGAGCGCATCGTGACCGAGGTGTCGCGCCGCTTCTCGACCGTGATCAGGTCGCTGGTCGGCTCCTCGAGGAAGCGCGGCGGCGACGTCTTGCCGATCAGCACGTCCTTCTCGCCGACGGTCGTCTCGGGGTTGATGATGCCGTCGTCGTCGAGGTTCGTGTAGAACTCCTCGCCGTGGGCGCCGGTGACCTCCGAGTCCGGGATCTCGATCCTATCCACCTGGCCGCCGGGGTATCGCCGCTCTTCGCCCTCGTAGGTCCGGAAGAAGTGCGAGCGTCCGAGGCCGCGGTCGATCGAGGCGCGGTTGAAGATGAGCGCGTCCTCGATGTTGAACCCTTCATAGCTGAGGATCGCGACCACGAAGTTCTGGCCGCCCGGACGGTCGTCCGAGCCGATCATCACGTTGGTCTGCGTGCGAACGAGCGGTTTCTGGACGTAATGGAGCAGGTGGCCGCGCGTGTCGGGCCGGAGCTTCATGTTGGCCGAGCCGAAGCCGAGCGCCTGCTTGACCATGCCCGCGCCCATCGTGACGCGGGGCGAGGCGTTGTGCTCGGGAAACGGCACGTGGGCCGCTCCGATCCCGAGGATCAGGGCCGGATCGATCTCGAGGTGTGTGTGCCCGGGCGTCAGGTGTTCCTCGTTGATCGCGATTAAGAGGTCCTCCTCCTCCTCGGCGTCGATGAACTCGACAAGGCCGCGCCGGATGAGGTCGGCAAAGTCGATCTCCTTGCGCTCGAGCCGTCCCAGGTCCTCGTCGGAGAGGAGCGGTCGACCGTTCTCGACCACGATCAGCGGTCGCCGGGCGCGTCCGCGATCGGTGTGGATGATCACGTCGCCGTTGTACGGCTTGTACGAGGCGTTGACCTCGGTCGAGACGCCACTGGCCCGCCGTATGCGGCGAACCTCCTGGACGAGCGCGGCCGGGTCCTCGACGAGCCCGATCAGGGCGCCGTCGACGAAGACTCTCGATTTCTTCATCGGACGGCCTCCCCCTTGAGCCCCTCGACACCCATGGCGTAGAGGACGGAGAGGACCTCGTCCTCATCCCGGACACCCTTCGAGATCTCGACCATCTGGGCGAAGTTCTTGACGAGCCCACAGTTCGGCCCCTCAGGCGTTTCGGACGGACAGATCCGACCCCACTGCGTCGGGTGCAGATCGCGGGCCTCGAAGTGAGGCTGCGACCGCGAGAGCGGCGAGATCACGCGCCGCAGATGCGAGAGCACGGCCATGTGATCCACACGGTCGAGAAGCTGCGAGACGCCGGTCCGGCCGCCGACCCAGTTACCAGTGGCGAGCGGGTGCAGGAGCCGCTCGGTCAGCACGTCCGCGCGGACGGCGGTTCCGATGGAGAGGTCGCGGTGGCGCATCGAGGCGCGCTCGAGCTGGTACTTGACGTCGCGAGTCAAACGGTTGAGCGAGATCCGGAAGAGATCTTCCATCAGGTCGCCCGCGAGCTTGAGCCGCTTGTTCGAGTAGTGGTCCTTATCGTCGATGCGCCGCTTGTCGAGCACGAGGTCGAAGCAGGCTTCGGCCATGCGCCCGAGGAAGTGGGCCTTCGCGAGCCGGACGCCCTGGACCGTTTCATGATACAGCGGGTCCTCCTCGCTCATCCCGATCGGCATCAGGTAGTTCAGATGCGGCAGCAGGTAGTTGTCGAGCACGAACTCGGCGCGCTTGCGCTGGTAATCGCGCGTCTGGTTCGGCGCGAGCTTCTTACCGACGTACATGATCCCGCAGTCGACCGCGCCCGTGCCCGTGGCACACGCGGACTCCTCGAGGTTCTGCATCATGAAGGTCAGGATGTCCTCCTCGGTCGAGACGGCCTCGACGATCGCCTGCTCGGTCTCGAGGCCGAGTGCGAACATCAGGTCCACGAACTTAAGGTGGCCGGCCACGGACGGGAACGAGACCTCGAGCAGGTTCTTCTTGTTCCGCTCGACGACCACCAGCGCCCGGTACCCGCGGTACTGCGAGAAGACCTTCGCGACGTAGATCCGCTCGTTGTAGCGCTCGGTGAACTCGGTCATGATCTTGTTCGAGGCGAGGTCCTCGAGGGTCATCAGAACACGCTCGGTGCCGTTCACCACGAAGTAGCCGCCCGGATCGAGCGGATCTTCGCCGTGGATGGTCCGCTCCGCGTCGCTCATGCCGGCCAGGTTGCACGCGGTCGAGCCGATCATGATCGGCAGCAGGCCGATGGTCGTGATTACCGGCTCCTGGCGCTCGCCGCCGTGGACGAGCGTCATGTCGAGATGCATCGGCGCCGCGTACGTCAGATTGCGGAGCCGGGCTTCGCTCGGGAAGAGGTCGCCCTGGGAGCCGTCTGCCTCGCGGACGAGCGGTTTCATGACCTTGACCTGGCCGAGCTCGACCCAGACGGGTTCGTTCGACTTGCCGCGGTTCTCGATATCGGTCTCGATGACCCGCTGCTCATCCACGACCTTCTGCAGGTTGTGGGCGAGGAAGTTGTTGAACGAATCCAGCTGATGCCGGGCCACGTGTTCGTGGGAGAAATATGCTTTTGAGAGAATGGTACGGTCTAACAGAGAATCACCCCGGATTATTTCTTCGGCCGCCTGATCACGAGCCGATAGGCCTCCGCGATCCCCGCGGTCTGGCTCTGCCTGACGATCTGGATGACATCGCCGACCTTGCCGTTGATCTGCTTTACGGCCGCATCGTCGTGGTAGATCTTCGGCAGCTGTTCAAAGGTGATGGAATACCGTGCGAGGAGGGTCTTCACCTCATCCTCGCTCATGACCTGATGATCGGGGACCATGACATGGTCCAGTACGTTTATCCTGCTACTCATCTGCCCCTCCCGCCCCGGGACGTCTGGGTGTTCGCTCTGCATCGCCAGTTCAAAAACCAAGGTCGCCACGGTGGAAACGGGCCCGGAGGGATTTGAACCCCCGACCACCTGGTTAAAAGCCAGGCGCTCTGCCGGACTGAGCTACGAACCCATCCGTCCCTGCGACACAGCATTATTACAACGAGGGAAAAGCATATAAATTTTCGGAAAGTACCTTAAAGATTCCGCAGCCGACACCGGGGCGGAGAAATCCCAAATACGGCCCGCCATTTAACCGATCCGGCTCGGAGCGACCGACGCGCGGAATCCGCCCCTGGTTCCGTCCAGGAGCGGACGAAGCCCCGCGGGCGATGGCGAACTCTCTTTCCCGAGCTCCGCGCGCATCCATGCACGGAGATTGCAGCGTCCGCGCGAACGATACCCTTCGCACGGACACGGAGATGCGGTCAGGCCGATTCGGGGTTGGTCACGGGGATCTTCATCTGGCTTCGGATCTGGCTCAGACGATCCTCCTGGAAGGTGATGTTCATATTCATGGATCTGATGGCCCGTGCGATCTCGTCGCCGACCCGGGCGCGCGCATCCGAGAGGTTATAGGTGGACTCGAGGATGGACATGAGGCGGCGGTTCACCTCGATGCTCTTCGAGATGCGCGCGTACTCGTCGATCACCTGCTGGTCGGCGCCGGCGGCCTTGGCCGCCTCGACATCCTGCCGGATGCGGGCGCGGCGGTTCAGGATGTACTCGATCACGTCATAGAGCTCGCGGTGAGTGATCGGCTTGAGCACGTAGTCCTCGACGTAGATCGCGTACTCCTGGGCCTCGTCGGGGGCGAGCTGCTTGGCCGTGAGCATCATGACCGGGATGTCCTTGGTCTCGGGGTTCGTCTTGATCCGCTCAAGAGTCTCCCGCCCGTCCATCGGCTCCATCATGATGTCGAGGAGGATCAGATCCGGCCGCTCGGTCTTGAGTAGATCGAGGCATTCCTGGCCGCCATACGTGGCGAGAGTTCTGTACCCGCCGCGTTCGAGCATGGTCACGAAGACATCGACGATGAAGGCGGAGTCATCAACGACCATGATCGTGTACATCAGAATGCCTCCCCGATCTGCTGGGCCAGCGGCTCGAGTCGGGCGATGACCTGATCGGGTTCCGCGCCGACCGTCAGAACGGCCACGACCAGCAGTTTGTCACCGGCATCGTGGAGAAGTATGCACCCGCCGGCGGCATCGATCCGGACGCGCACAGGGGGCGTGATACTGATGACGCTGGCCGCCGACTCCGCCGATGCGAGAACGGACGCGCTCATCGCGGCAAACCACTTCTCGGAGATCTCCCTCGGAAACGATCTGCCGATCATGACACCGTCCTTGGTGACCAGCGCCGCCCCTTCGATGCCGTCAATGGCCCGGACCTCGTCAACGAACCCCGCAATACGCTCCTTCAACATGATATCTGCCTTCGATGCCGCGATTAGAGAGATTAGTGTATAGAGCGTCTAAACGATATTTATCATTTTCGAAATCTCGAGCCATCCCGAAGAATTCCGTTCGCGATAAATCGCGGGCATTCCGACGGGAACCGTGATTTGAACCGTGATTTCCTTTCTCACGGCGCCGGCACACCCCTCCGGAAGCGGAGAGGAAGGTAGATATGGACCCCGGGCCAACGTCATAGGTCGTGGGGCCATAGGGTAGCCTGGCCATCCTAGGAGACTGGGGGTCTTCTGACCTGCGTTCAAATCGCAGTGGCCCCATCCTTTTTCTGTCCGAGGGCCGACGGTACGGCAATGCCGGTCACCGACGAGTGCTTCGACTGTCTCATCTCGCGAGTCGTCCACAGCTGCGTGCTCGCCGGCCGCTCCGACGATGCTCCGCGTGTGAGCGCGATCTGCGCCGCACGGCTCACAGAGCTACGCGACAGACACGTCCCGCAACCCGTGGTAGCGAGCGAGCTCCACCGACTCGCAGTTCGCGAGCTCGGAGTCCATGACCCCTACGCCGAGGTCAAAGCCGCGAGCACCAGGACCGTGCTCGAGGCGTGCCGGGTTGTGCGGCCACGCCTGTCGACCCTCCGCGACTTCGTGACGGCCTCGATCATCGGCAACACCTTCGACCACGGCGTGAAGGGGCATGAGATCGCCACCGATTTTACCGCCTTCTTCGAGGACGAGTTCGCCCGCGGCCTTGCGATCGACGACTGCGACGAGATCGAGGAGCGCCTCGGCCACGTGGTCTACATCACCGACAACTGCGGCGAGATCGTCCTCGACCGCCTCCTGATCGAATACCTGACCGAACATGGCGCCCGGGTAACGGTCGCGGTGCGCGACGGACCCGTCCTGAACGATGCGACCCTCGAAGACGCGCGGGCGCTGAGGCTCGATCGGCTGGCCGAGTGCCTGACCACGACCGGTGGGGGGAGCGAGATCGGCGTCCCTCTCGACCGGATTCCCCCCGACCTCGCAGAGGCGATCGAACGCGCGGATCTGATCGTCGCCAAGGGAATGGCAAACTACGAGTCGCTCTCGGAGTACGGCGGTCTTCCCCCCGTGGCCTTCCTGCTCGCGGCCAAGTGCAGGCCGATCGCGGCACGCCTCGGGGTCTCGGTCGGGGAGAAGGTAGCCCTGCTCCGTTTCTGAAAATAAAAGGGAGGGTTACTGGACCACGTCGATCAGGGTACCGCCGCTGGCGATATCGCGAGGTTTGCGCACCCTGGTGCCGACGGGGACGCGGACATCCTGGCCGCTGTAGGTCTGGGGGCTCGGAAGGGCGCCACGGTTCTGGTTGCCGAGGATCTGGGCCGACTTGACACCGGTCATGATCGCCATGACCCGGACACGCCCCTCGAACTCGTTCTTGATCCGGGCTCCCCAGATCACATCGGCGCGGGGGTCGAGCTCGTAGGTCAGCTCGCGTGCGATCCCCTCGGCCTCCTGGAGGGTCAGATCGCTGCCACCCGTGATGTGGATCAGGGCGCCGGTCGCGCCGTGATAGTCGATGTCGAGCATCGGGTTCGAGAGGCATTCTCGAACCACGGTCTCGGCCTTATTCTGCTGCTTGGACTCCCCGACGAGCATCACGGCCACGCCGCCCTTGCCCATGATCGCCCGGACGTCGGCGTAGTCGATGTTGATCAGGGACGGCTCGGTGATCGTCTCGCTGATCCCCTTGACGGTCTCGGCGATCAGCTGGTCCATCACCGAGAAGGCCTGCCCGAGCGGGAGGTTCGGGACGTAGGACTTGAGCCGGTTGTTGTCGAGCACGATCACCGAGTCGGCTGCCTGGCTGAGCGCCTCGAGCCCCTCTTCGGCCCGAAGCAGGCGCGCTTTCTCGACCTCGAACGGGTAGCTGACCATGCCGACCACGATCGCGCCCTGGGCCTTCGCGATCTGTGCGACCACCGGGGCTGCTCCGGTCCCCGTGCCGCCGCCCATGCCGGCGGTGACGAAGCAGAGATCCACGTCCTCGAGAACCGTCTCGAGGGTCGATCGCGCCATCTCGGCCGCGCGCTTCCCGACGTCGGGATAGCCTCCGGCGCCGAGTCCCTTGGTCAGCGACTTGCCGATCAGGATACGCTTGTCCGCCTGGATCATGTCCAGGTGCTGCTTGTCGGTATTGACCGCGATCGTCTCGGCGCCCGTGACCTGAAGGTGGTGGAGGCGGTTGACGGTATTGTTGCCCGCTCCTCCGCACCCGACGATCACGATCCGGGGCTGACCGCTGAAGTCCTCCTCGTTGATGATGCCCTTGAGCATTTCGCGCTCGATCTCGGCATTCTTCAGCGCTTCGTTGATGATGGTCTGCATCTGAACCCCCTACTTATATCTTGAGTGATACCTGATCCTTGTCGCGCAGCATCCGATTGCCCCGGCGCTCGATCAGCCCGCGGACCGCGTCGCGCACCGCCTCGGAGACGGTCGGGAAGTCGCCGTCCTCGACCATCTGCTCGAGCAGGTCCACCTGCTGTTCGGGCAATCGAATCGTAATCCGCTTCATGGTGATCGGGATTGTCTGACTGTTGGACGACAATTGTCATCCAAACGTCTGACCGGCGGCGACTTTCTGTCGGACCCGCCGATGGTTCATGGTTGAGCATATTGTTATATATTCGTTTCTATTTTCTTTCAGCAAGATACGTTGAATTCACGCGAAAGTGACGCCATTCTCCACGCTGCACGGAGATCGGGATGACGGACGTACCGGCCCCCCACGAGCCCGAAGCGGACTATCCGCCACGCAAACCTGCATCTTCGATCACGGACAGATCCTCTGTACGATGGAGCGACCGATCCCGAAGCGGGCCCTTCACGGGGGGCTCGCGCGGCGCGAGCAGAACGAGAGCGGCTGGCTCGACTTCTCGGCCAACCTCAACCCGTACCCGCCGCGCATCGACTGGACCCCCGACCCCGCCTGCCTCGAGCACTACCCTGACGACCGCTATCCCGCGCTCAGGGAGGCGATCGCCCGGACCTTCGGCCGCCGTGCCGACGAGGTAACGGTCGGGAACGGCTCGATCGAGGTGATTCGGGCTTTCTGCCTCGCCGCGCTCGGACCGGGCGACCGGGTCTGCATCGACCGGCCGACCTTCGGCGAATACCGGGTCGCTGCGGAACTTGCGGGCGCTCGAGCGACCATCGAAGCCGATGGGGCTGCAGCGCGCTTCCTCTGCAACCCGAACAACCCGACGGGCGCCCTCCTCGAGCGGGCCGCAGTCGAAGAAGCCCTCGCAGCGACCCCAGAAACAGCCCGATTCTTCGTCGACGAGGCCTTCATCGAGCTCGCCGACCCGTCGGCCTCGATGATCGACGCTGACGATGACCGGGTCTTCGTGCTCCGCTCCATGACGAAGGCGTTCGCCGTTCCCGGGCTCCGCCTCGGTTTCGGTTTCGGCGACCCTGATCTCGTCGACCGGTGCGAGCGCTGCCGTGCACCCTGGTCGGTCAACGCGTTCGCCGAGGAGTTTGCGCTCGCAGCCCTCCGCGAATACCCGGCTCTCGAGGATTCGCGTCGAAGGATCCGCGCCGAACGACAGCGGCTCGCGGCAGGCCTCGCCGCCCTCGGCTTCGAACCCATGCAGGCCTCGGCGAACTTCGTCTGCGCTGCGAGCCCGATGCCGCTCGAGGAGCTTGTGGCGGGGCTTGCCCGCCGCCGCATCCGCGTGCGCGACTGCGCCTCGTTCGGCCTGCCCCGGACCATTCGGGTCGCCGTGCGCACGCGCGACGAGAACCGCCGCCTGCTGGAGGGGCTCGAGGCATGCTTGGCCTGATCCTCGCAGGCGGACAGGGGACGCGGTTCGGTGCGGGCGAGAAGCCGCTCGCCCTCTGCGGCGGCCGGCCGATGATCGAGCGAGTCGCGGACGCCCTTGCCGACGCGGGGCTCGAGGTCGTGGTCGTGGCCTCGCCCTGTACCCCGTTCACCCAGAACTGGTGCCGGGCCCACGACCTGCTCTGCGTCTGCACCGGGGGGAAGGGGTACGTCGAGGACCTCGTCGAGGCTGCCGCCCTGCTCGGGCTCGACGAGCCCGTCGTCTGCGTCTCCGCCGACCTGCCCTGCCTCACGTCCGAGCTCGTCGGCGAGATCGTCGCGGCCTACGAGGGACAGGGGCTCCCGGCGCTCTCGGTCTGGGTTCCGGTCGGCGACAGCCCCGTCGATGCGCCCTGCATCGACGAGGTCGACGGACGCCGGGCCGTCCCCGCCGGGATCAACGTCCTCGACGGCGGCCGCATGAATGAAGTCCAGGAGGAGACGAGGCTCCTCCTCGACGACCCCCGCCTCCGCCACAATGTCAACACGCCGGACGCGCTGAAGGCAGCGGAAGCGTTTCTGGCCTCGGCAGAATCGACGCAAGCAATGGACTGCAATCACCGAAAAAAGGATATCGACCGCAGCACGAGATAAAAGGCATATGCAGACCTCGCGGGAGATCGAGCTCGAGGGGCACATCATCGACTCGGGAATCATGACCCAGGTCTTCGACCGGATCATGGACCGTGGCGGGTCGTTCGAGATCCTCGAGTTCGAGGTGGGCAAGCACAAGACCGACCCCTCCTACGCGCGCCTGACCGTCGGCTGCGAGAATCCTGCCACGCTCCAGTTGATCCTCTCCGACCTCCACCGCCTCGGAGCGCGGCAACCCACGGTCGAGGACGCAGCCCTGGAGCCGGCCGAGGCCGACCGGGTCGCGCCGCGGGGGTTCTATTCCACCACGAACTACCCGACCGAGGTGAAGGTCCGGGACACATGGCTTCCGGTCGAGGGGATCGAGATGGACTGCCTGGTCACGATCGACCAGGACCACGGCACCGCGCAGTGCCTCCCGTTCTCGAAGCTGAAGCGAGGGGCTTTTGTCGTGGTCGGCGAGGGGGGTGTCCGCGTCTATCCGCCCGAACGGCCGCGCGAGACCACGACCTTCGAGTTCATGCACGGCACGGTCTCGTCCGAACGGCCGAGCGAGACCCTGATCCGGCGGATCGCCTGCGAGATGGCCGTGCTGAAGCAGGAAGGCGGCCGCATCGCGCTCGTCGGCGGCCCGGCGATCGTCCACACGGGCGCGGGCCCCGCCCTGGCATGGCTGGTCCGCGAGGGCTACATCGACGTCCTCTTCGCGGGCAATGCGCTTGCGACCCACGACATCGAGTGCAGCCTCTACGGAACCTCGCTCGGCATGGACCTCGCGACGGGCACCCCCGTTCGGGACGGGCACCGGAACCACCTCGATGCCATCGCGGAGATCCTGCGAGCCGGCTCGATCGCGGCCGCGGTCGAGCAGGGAGTCGTCCGAAGCGGGATCATGTACGAGTGTGTCCGGCGCGGCGTTCCGTACGTCCTCGCCGGCTCGATTCGCGACGACGGTCCCCTTCCTGACGTGATCACGGACACGGTCGCGGCCCAGGACGCGATCCGGGCGCAGCTGCCGGGATGCGGGATGGTCCTGATGATCGGGACCCTGCTCCACTCGATCGCGGTCGGCAACTGCCTCCCGGCCGGAGTCAAGACGATCTGTGTCGACATCAACCCGGCCTCGGTCACCAAGTTGATGGACCGGGGCACGATGCAGGCGATCGGGGTCGTCTCGGACGCCGGGACCTTCCTGCCCCTGCTGGCCCGCGCCCTCGGGTTCGACGGGGACGCGCCCGTCTACCGCGTGAGCGGCATGCAGTAGGACCGCTCGTTCTCGAGCACGAACTCCCACTCTTTCTTGCAGTCGCAGGGGATCGCCATCGCCTCGACGAGGCGCGACCTATCGGCGGTTAGCGAGTAATCGCGGATCGCGTCGACGATCTCGCGGTCGCACACGCCGCAGTTGTGCGGGCCCCGGCTCCTCCCTCCGCCGAGGGGGTCGGCGCTGACGTGCCGTCCGGCATCGAGCAGTATCTTCAGGACAGACCAGAGGTACGGCGGCCGGTACGCGCGCCGCTGCCAGTACCATTCGAGTTCGGTTCGACGCTGGACCGTGCAGGGGTTCATCGAGATCAGGTCACCGTGGGGCGAGACCTCGGCGATCGATCGGGTCATGTCTTCTATCGCCTCGGCCTCGGTCAGGAAGAGCGGCTTGTGGAGCAGGTAGGCCTTGATCCCGGCGCCTGCCTCGCGGGCCTCGCGGACAGCGTGGAGGAACATCGCGTAGGAGAAGCCCTTGTCGATCGACTTCTCGCGCACGAGATCGTTCGTGGTCTCGAGACCGATCGCGACGTAAACGGGCCTGGTCACCGACCCGTCGTCGAGGTGTGAGGCGAGGTCGTCGAGCCGGGAGCGGTCGACGAACTCCGGCCGCGTCTCGACGATGAGGGTCCGTCCGCGGAAGGCGTCGCCGATCGCGTCGAGCGCGGCCGGCGGCACCTCCCCGGGATCGAGCAGGCTGCCCGAGCTGAAGACCTTGACCAGGTCGAAGTCGCGTCCTTCGTACTCCCGGCGGACGTATTCGAGCTGGGCGCGGACCAGCGCCTCGGCGTCCTCGACCCGCCCGTGCCGCTCGTGGCGGTACGAGCACATCCGACACCGGCGCCAGGAGCAACCGGGGGTCTTGAGGATCACGGTCAGGCTCGGGACGACCCGGTCGTCGAGCCGGTCCGTTCCGGTCCAGGAAGCAAGCGGACGCTCTTCGTTCATCACGTGAAGCGTTTAATAGGTCCCGGAGCAATAGAAATGTTGTGTTTCCAGCCCCCGATCCACGCCGGGGGCTCTTTGGAGCCGATACGATGACAAGACGACTGCTTCTCCTGCTCTGCCTCTGCCCGCTGCTGATCGCGGCGGCTTCGGCGTATATCGTGACCATCGACGCGCCCCCGATCCTGACCGCGGGCGAACCCCTCATCGTGAACGGGACCTCGACCCTGCCGGCCGGGTACACGCACGACCTCGTTCTCTACAGCGGCCCGTCCGAGCGAGCCCGAACCACCATCGTGGTTCAGCAGGGCGGGAGCTTCTCCGCCCGCTTCGACACGACGGGCCTTCCGACCGGCGACTACAAGGTCGAGCTCGTCCCGCCGGCCGACCCGGGCTTCTTCGGCTCCGCCTCGGTCACGGATCGAGTCGTGACCATCATCGACCGTTCGAAGGAGGTCGTCGTGACCTCGCCGCCGGCCCAGAGCGACGTCAACAACCTGACTGTGGCCGGCACCGCACCGGGTAAGAAGAGCGGCTCCATCGCGATCGCCGTGACCGGGCCGGGGAACTACACCTTCGGGCCCGAGTACGTCCGGACCGACGCGAACGGGGCGTTCTCGAGGTCCGTGCCGATCCCGGGACCCGGAGCGTACCAGGTCGCGCTCTCGGATCCGGCGGGCCTGATCACGCGGTTCACCGTGACGGTCTCGGGAGGGACGCAGGCGACGACCACGGTGACCGTGCCCCCGACGGCGGTCTCGACCGCCGCGACGAGCGCTGCCGCAGCGACGACTTTCGTTCCGGTCACGACCGCGCCGACCCGTGCCGGGCTCTCGCCCCTCGCCGCGCTCGGCGCCGGGCTCCTCCTGCTCCTGTTCGTGCGGCGGCGCTGATCCCTTTTTCCTACAATTCCTCAAGGACCGCCCTGCCGAACTCCTGGGTTGTGGCCGTCCCCCCGAGGTCGGGGGTCAGGATGCTCTGAGCCATGACCCGGTCGATCGCGGTCCCGAGCCGGTGCGCATTCTCTCTGTCGCCGAGGTGATCCAGCAGCATGGCCGTGCATCGGAGCGCCGCAACCGGGTTCGCGATCCCGCGACCGGCGATGTCCGGTGCCGACCCGTGGACCGGTTCGAAGAGCGCATGCCCGTCTCCGAGGTTGGCGCTCGGCAGCAGCCCGAGGCCGCCGACGTGGAACGCGGCCACGTCCGAGAGGATGTCGCCGAACATATTTTCGACGAGGATCACATCGTACCGTTCGGGCCGGCGGAGAACGTCGAGGCAGAGGGCGTCGATGAACGCGTCGTCGAGCGGAATGCCCGCGCAATGTGCAACGCCCCGGGCCACTTCGAGAAAAAACCGATCCGCCGCGAGCACGTTCGCCTTGTGGCCGATCGTGAGCTTTCGCCGCCGAGCCGCGATGCCGCACGCGACACGGGCGATCCGCTCGGTGCCGGCACGGGTGATCACCCGCTCGGTGCAGGCCCGATCCTCCTCGATCCGTTCGCGCCCGGCGTAGAGCCCCTCCGAGTTCTCGCGTACGACCACGAGGTCGCAGCTCACCCCCATTATCGGGCGGATATTCGCATAGAGGCCGAGAGCGCGGCGCAGGCGGAGCACGACGCTGGGATATTCGCCATTCGGCGCGGAGCTGACCGCGCCGAAGAGCACGGCGTCGCACGAGGAGAGCATCTCGATATCCGCATCGTCGATCGCCGTCCCCGTCCGGCGCCATCGCTCGAGACCGAGCTCGACCGGAATCTGTTCCCAGTCGGGGTGGAGGGAACGGAGCGCGGCCGCGGCCACGGGTATCACCTCGCGGCCGATCCCGTCGCCTTCAACGACCGCGATCCGCCTCACGCGCCCTCCAGGCCGCGACGAGCTCGCGGACCGCATCGAAGATCTGAGCGGGCGAGTCGCCCCAGTGGACGACCATGCCGAAGAACCCGCCAATTTCTCGGATACCTCGCCGCTCCGAACGGCAGCACCGGGCGATGAACGGCTCGGCATCGACTCGCCCGAGAGGACAGGTATCGACCTGGACGAACGGGACGCCGTGGCAGTCCTCGATCAGCTCCCGTCCGGTCGTACAGCAGGCGACGGACGCGCCGGCCTCCACGGAGTCCGCGTCGAGGGTCCGGGGGAAGCCGGCAGCGCGGCACGGGTAGACCGCCGCTCCGAGCTCGCGGATATCGCGGACGTGGTGCGTGAAGCCGATGCCGAGGTTGCCGAAGAGCCCGAGCGCCTCCATCTCCCGGATTCCGGCGGAGAGATTCGGGCGGGGGGGCTCGATGTCGTAGACGTGGACCCCGATGAGGGGTTCGTCTGCCGGGTCGAGCACGAACGTCATATGCTCGTCAAGTC
>JADGNL010000008.1 GCA_017883495.1 Methanomicrobiales archaeon
AGCACCCCGAAAAGCGAGCCGAAGGTCTCGAGGAGGGTCCGCGCGGTCCGCGGCCCGACATCCGGGAAGGCCGAGAGCACGTACTCCTGCTGCTCGCGAACGGACCGGTGGGACTTTCTCGGGTGGACCTTCCGCTCCCCCCTCGCGCCCTCCTCGCGCCGGGCGAGCACGAGCAGGAGATCGGCCGTCTCGCGCTCGTCGACCGTGTACAGGAGCGTGACCCCCATGTCCACCGCGATCGCGGCGAGCGCGCCCCGGATCGCGTTCGGGTGGATCTTCCGGTGGGAGTAGAGGTCGCCGCCCTCGACGATCAGGACCGGTTTCGGCGCGGCATCCGCGAGCGAGCGGAGCTGCCCGAGGAGGTCGCGCTCGACGAGCGTGTCCACGAAGTCGCGCGCGGTCTTGCGCTCGACCAGGATCCGGTCGCCGATCGCGTAGTCGCCGTCCTCGAGGTGCGCGATCTCCAGGGCCGCGCCCGAGAGCCGGAGGGCCTCGACCACGCGCGACTGGGTCTCGCGGTCGTCCGCGACGACGACGGGGCCGTCGGAGAGGAACCCGGCGAGCCGCTGCTGGAGCGGGTCCGCACCGGGCGGGTCGTCGGTCGCGAGCTCGGTCTGGCGGGGAACGTCCGGCGTCCGCATCCGCACGAGCCCCTTCTGCATGGACCGCTCGCGCGCCTGCGAGATGTAGCGGTAGGTCTCGTCCGAGGTGCCCCTGGTCACGAGCACCACGATCTTGCCGGCCCCCGAACGGCCGGTCCGGCCCTTGCGCTGGATCGACCGGATCTCCGATGGAACCGCCTCGTAGAAGATCACGAGGTCGGTCGAGGGGATGTCGAGCCCCTCCTCGCCGACCGAGGTGGCCACGAGCACGCGGAACTCGCCGGCCCGGAACCGGCGGAGCGCGTCGATCTGCTGCTTCTGCGAGAGCCCCTTCTCCGTATCGCGCGAGGCCTGGCCGACGAAGCGCTCGGAGGGGATGCCGCAGGCCGAGAGGTGGGCCGCGAGCGCGTGGACCGTGTCCCGGTACGAGGCGAAGACGATGATCCGGCTCGCCGGGTCGGCCCGGAGCTGCTCCTCGATCACGGCCCGGACCAGGGGGAACTTCGGGTGGAGCTCGCCCTCCCACGAGCGGGCCGTGGCCACGAGCTCGCCGAAGACGGCGTCCGCCGCGAGCCGCTGGCTCGCCTTGCTCCCTGCTCCCGAGGCGCCGTCCAGGGCGAGCCGCTCGAGGAAACGGGCGAGCACCACCGACCCCTGCGACTCGCAGAGAGTGAGCCCATGGCGGAGCTTCATCAGCTCGGCCTGGATCGACGCGGCCTGGAACGCGGCCGGGTCGCGGTCCGCGATCCGCTCCTGGATCAGCGAGTTGAGCCAGTTCAGGGCCCGCATCGAGAGCTTCTCGCGCTCGGGGGCGGGAAAGCCGAGCCGCCGCAGCTCCACGAGCCGTCGGTCGACGAGGAGGTGCATCCGGTCCCGGGCGTCCGCGAGCTCGGGGGGGAGGTCGACCTTCACGAACTCGAGGGTCCGCTCGTGCACGTACGGCGCGACGTCGGGGTCGGTCTCGACCCGGGTCTCGACCCGCACGATCCCGAGCACATCGCAGACCGCGCGGACCTTCTCGACGTCCCCGCCGGGCGAGGCGGTCATCGCCAGCACCAGCGGCCGGGCGGCCGTCTTCGCGTACCACTCCGCGAGGAAGGTGTAGGCGTAGTTCCCGACGGCCCGGTGGCACTCGTCCACGACGAGCAGGGCCACGTCCTCGAGCGAGTACCGGCCCGCGAGGCAGTCGTTCTTGATCACCTGGGGCGTGGCGAAGCAGATCCGCGCCCGCTCCCAGCCCCGGACGCGCTCAGCCGGCGGGGTCTCGCCCGTGAAGAGGGCGAACGCGTCGTCGCCGCCGGGCAGCACGAGGAAGTCGCGGAAGAAACGGTAGTGCTGCTCGGCCAGCGGCTTGGTCGGGGCGAGCATCAGCACCCTCGCGGCCGGGTCCTCCTTCAGCCGGGCGGCCGCGACGAGCAGGGCCACGGCGGTCTTGCCGAGGCCCGTGGGGAGCACGACCATCGTGTTCTGGTCGAGCGCCCGCATCGCGATCGCGAGCTGGTACTGGCGCGCCTCGAGCGCGCCCGGACGGATCAGCGGGTGCTGGATCTGGCTCATTCGAGCTCGGCGAAGTAGGCCTGACCCGCGCAGAGCATGCGGCAGGTCTCGGCGAGGGAGGCGCGGGGGATTCGGACCTGGTGCATCGAGTCGCGGTCGCGCAGGGTGACGGTCCCGTCCTCGAGGGTGTCGTAGTCGACCGTGACCGCGAAGGGCGTGCCGATCTCGTCCTGGCGCCGGTACCGCCGGCCGATCGCGCCCGAGTCGTCGTACTCGGCCATGACGCCGGCGGCCTTGAGCTCGTCTCCGATCGAGACCGCGACCTCGCCGAGGCCGTCGCGGTTCATCAGCGGGAAGACCGCGACCTGGATCGGGGCGATCGGGGGAGCGAGCCGGAGCACGGTCCGCGTGCCGTCCTCGACCGGCTCCTCGTCGTAGCTGTGCTCGAGGACCGCGTAGAGGATCCGGTCGATCCCGTAGCTCGGCTCGATCACGTGCGGCATGACTTCCTCGCCCTGGACCTCGACCTCGACCTCGCGGACGTCGTAGAGGTCGGGGCCAATCTCGAGCGGAGCGCCGTCGATCTCGATCGTAAAGCCGGCCGAATCGGCCGCCACCGTCGGATCCGTCGCGGCGATCGCGTCCGCGACCGCCTTTGCCTGGCCGCGGAACCGCGGGCCGAGCGCGCCCATGCGGGGGACGACCCGGGTCTCGCTCCGGCGGATCGGCTCGGGGTACTGGATGAAGACCGTGAACGCGTCGCCCGAGTGGGCCGCGTGGGCGCGGAGGTCGTAGTCGGTCCGGTCCGCGATCCCGACCGTCTCGACCCAGCCGAACCGGCCCGAGAAGCACTCGGCGTCCCAGCAGTCGCAGGCGTAGTGGGCCCGCTCGTCGGGAAGGTGCTGGCGGAAGCGGAGCCGGCCGGGCGAGACCCCGACCCGGCAGAGGAACTCGTGGGTCAGGGCGAGGTAGTACGCGACGTACTCGTTCGCCACCGTGCCCGAGGAGACGGCCTCGGCCATGCTCATCTCGACGGCCGGCGCCTCCGCCTGCTGCTGGGGGTACGCGAGGAGCGGCATCCGGTAGTCCGCGTACCGTGCGAAGTTCGGGTGCGCCTTCTTCAGGGGGTGGACGAAGATCTCGGCCTCGGCCTGGGTGAACTCGCGCAGGCGGATCATCCCCTGCCGGGGCGAGATCTCGTTCCGGTACGACTTGCCGATCTGGGTCGCGCCGAAGGGCAGCTTGTCGCGGTAGAACCGGAGCAGGCGGGAGAAGTCGGTGAAGATCCCCTGCGCCGTCTCGGGCCGGAGGTATCCCGTCCGCTGCGAGCCCGGCCCGATCGAGGTCTGGAACATCAGCGAGAACCCGAAGACCTCGACCGGGCCGAAGATGTCGCCGCAGGCCGGGCAGGCGAGTCCTTGGAGCTCGCGGCAGAGGGCGGCCTCGTCGAGGGTGGCCGCATTCGCGCAGCGGCCGCCGCCCTCGACCACGTGGTCCGCCCGGAGGTACTCGCTGCAGTGGGGGCACTGGACCATCTTGTCCGAGAAGCCCTTGACGTGACCGGACGCAACGTAGATCGCCTCCTGGCCGATCGTGGGGCACTCGATCTCGTAGAACCCCTCGCGCACCACGTAGAACGAACGCCACGTCTCCTCGATCCGCCGCTTCATCATCGCGCCGAGGGGGCCGTAATCGATGAACCCGGCGACTGCGCCGTAAGGCTCCGAGGTCGGCCAGACGAAGCCCCGGCGCCGGGCGAGGTCCATCACCCGCTCGTATACGTCAGCTGCCATGAGTAGTCTCCCTTCATTATGTGGCCGCTCTCTATTAAGGCTGCTTTTAACGGGCGTACCAGGAGGTCGCGCGGGTCGGTGCCAGTGCCAATCACGACCAGAAAGGATATATCCTGGCCCGTACCATGACCTCAGGCGGTCTGGCGACTCCGATATAAGGATGCCGCATGCTGACGGTGCGCGCGATTTTGACCCGTATGGCCGAGATAAGCGGATAATAGGGACGATTTTGGTGTTTTCGCAATTGTCAGAAAAGGAAGATATAAGTACTATCCATTGTCTTATAGTTCCGTATCCGATTGTGGTGTATCATGGTGGCTGAAGCACAACGCAAGGCACAGCTCCTGGAGCTGTTCTCGAACATCACGAGCAAGACCAAGATCGTGGAGCCGATGAAGAAGATCCACGGTTCGCTACGTGACCGCGATGCCGTCGAGCGGGAGATCGCACTGGTGATGCGGGAGGTCCTCGACCAGGGCTTCTTCAAGACCAAGCTCAAGCCCCTTCAGCTCGCCAAGCTCGTGTCCGACTTCTACGCGGGCCGGAACGACACCGAGATCGCGCGCGATCTCGGTGACGAGAAGCTCTCGAAGACGGTCGCACGGGCGCGGATCCGGCTGAAGCTCTTCCGCGAGCTCGACTTCAAGATGCCGTTCGAGAAGCAGGTTCTCAAGGACATGATCGCGGCCGACGTCAACATGAAGGAGATCGCGGAGCGGCTCGACGTCTCCCCCTCGACGCTCCGCGAGTACCGGCACGTGCTCGAGGAGGAGGAGGACCACACCCTCGACCTCTACCTGGAGCGGATCAAGGACATCATGGAGGACCGCGACCTCTCGGAGCAGATGACCCACTCGGCGCTCGCGGACAGCCTCGGCGACTCGATCGATATCACCGAGGCCGAGCTGGCCGAGATCTCCTGAACCCCCTTTTTCGATCGCAACCTCCATATCCGCTCGCCGCGGATCGCTTCCTCATGCGGCTGACCTATGTCGAGCACGCCTGCGTCCTCCTCGAGGGCTCGCGGCGGGTGCTGATCGACCCCTTCGTGCTGAACGGGACGCTTCCCGAGGAACCGGACCTGGTGGTGGTCACGCACGGCCACCACGACCACCTGGGCGAGACCCTCCGCCTCGCCCGGCCGACGGTCACGACGAACGAGATCGCGAAGGTGCTCAAGCAGCGCGGCATCCCGGCCGAGGGCCTCAATACGGGCGGCGGGATCGAGGTCGACGGCGTCCGGGTGACGATGACCCCGGCCGTCCACTCGCACGTGCTCGAGATCGAGGGGGAGCGCGTCCCGGGCGGGGACGCGGCCGGCATGGTCGTGGAGATGGACGGCGTGACCGTGTACCACGCGGGCGACACGGCGCTCTTCTCGGACATGAAGGTCATCGGGGCGCTGTACTCGCCCGACGTCGCGCTCCTGCCGATCGGCGGCCGGTTCACCATGGACCCGGCCGCGGCGATGTGCGCGGCCCGGTGGGTCGGGGCACCGCTCGTCGTCCCGAT
>JADGNL010000064.1 GCA_017883495.1 Methanomicrobiales archaeon
AGGAGATCGCGGCCTTCGTCGAGGGCGCGATCAGGGCGACCGTCGAACGGTCACGAGCACGTCGCCGACGGTGACGAGATCGACCTGTTCGCCGCCGACGAGCGAGGCGTAAACCGGCGAGAACGCGACCTCCGGGACCGCGACCTCCGCCCCGTTCAGCTCGACCGTCCCGACGGTGCCGGCGAGCGTCTCCTTCGGCAGGGCCCGGACGGCCGCCATGAACGCGGGCGCGTCCTTCCGGAAGGCCTTGCCCACCACTGCCATGTCGAACTTCACGTCCACGAGCTCGCGCGAGAGCCCGCCCGTGCCGACCTGCCAGCGGAGGTTCGCGTTCAGGGCGCGGCCCGCGTCCCCGCCATCGTCGATCACGCGCGGGGCCATGACCGTGACCTGCCCGAGCGGCGCGTTCAGGGCCATGCCGCGCTCGTGCTTGTACCGGCGGACCTCTGCCACGATCGAGGCCAGGAGCTCGCCGTCTCCGATCGCCTGCGGGTCGTCGAATGCGAACACGGGCCATGGTTGTTCGTGAACCGAGCCGCGGCCGAGATACGAGAAGACCTCCTCGGCGAACGACGGGATGAACGGCGCGAGCAGGCGGCAGAGGAGGTCGAGTGCAGTCTCGAGCGTCCGCACGGCCCCTGCCCGGGCCTCGCCCTCGCCGTAGAGTCTGCCCTTGACGAGCTCGATGTACTCGTCCGCGAGCACCTCCCACGCGAACTCGCGCACGGCCTTGAGCCCGCGGTCGAACTGGTACCCCTCCATCGCCGCCGTCACCTCGACAACGAGGTTCGAGAGCCGGGCCAGGAGCCAGCGGTCCGCGAGCGCGACGGGCGCGCCCTCCCCGACCTCTTCCTCACGGTTGATCTGGAGGAGAGCGAAGCGCGCGATGTTCCAGAACTTCGTCTGGAAGCGCGAGGCCGCGACCACGTCGTTCCAGTTGAACTGGATGTCCGAGCCGGTGGCAGCGCCGGCCGCGGCCCACTGCCGGAGGGCGTCGGCCCCGTACTGGCCGAGGATCTCCTCGGGGGCGATGATGTTGCCGCGCGACTTGGACATCTTGAACCCGTCCTCACCCAGGACCATGCCGTTGACCAGGATCTGCTCCCATGGTTTCTCCCCGGTCAGGGCGAGCGAGCGGAGGATCGTGTAGAAGGCCCACGTCCGGATGATGTCGTGGCCCTGCGGCCGGATCTGTGCAGGGAAGTACGGCGGCTTCGGAGCCGAGCCGTCCCAGCCGGTCACGTTCATGACCGAGATCGAGGAGTCCATCCAGGTGTCGAGGACATCGGTCTCGCCCTCAAACTCGGTCGAGCCGCAGCGCGGGCACGCCGTCTTCGGCCGGTCCACGGTCGGGTCGATCGGCAGGTCGGCCTCGTCGGGCAGGAGCATCTCGCCGCAGGCCGTGCAGAACCAGACCGGGATCGGGGTCGCGAAGATCCGCTGGCGCGAGATGCACCAGTCCCACTCCATCTTCCCGACCCAGTCCTCCATCCTGAGGAGCATGTGCTCGGGGACCCAGCGGACCTGCCGCGCCGCCTCCAGGATCGCGCCGGGGTCGACCTTCACGAACCACTGCCGCTCGGAGAGGATCTCGATCGGGGTCTTGCACCGCCAGCAGGCGCCGACCCGCTGCTCGAGCGGGACCTGCCGTTTGAGAATCCCCGTCTCGGCCATCGCGCCGAGGACCGCTTCGCGGCACTCGGGCGCGGTCATCCCCTCGTACGGCCCCGCGAGCGCGGTCATGTGGCCGGCCGCGTCGAGCGCGGGACGGAGCTCGAGCCCGTGCGTCTTCCACCAGACGACGTCCTGCTTGTCGCCGAAGGTGCAGATCATCACCGCGCCCGAGCCGAAGGCCGGGTCCACGGCCTCGTCCCGGACCACGGGCACTTCGTGGCCGAAGAGCGGGACCGTGAGCGGCCCGGCGAGCGCGGCATACCGCTCGTCTGCGGGATTCACGGCAACGGCGACGCACGCGGCGAGGAGCTCGGGCCGGGTCGTCGCGATCTCGAGACCGTCGAAGTCGAAGAAGTTCAGCTTCGTGGTCCGGCCTTCGTACGCGACCTCGGCGAACGCGATCGCGGTCTCGCAGCGGGTGCAGAAGTTGACCGGGTGCTCCGAGCGGTAGATGTAGCCGTCCCCGAGCATCCGGAGGAACGAGGCCTGCGTCTTCCGGTAATACGCCGGGAGCATGGTCACGTACTCGTTCGACCAGTCGATCGAGAAGGCCATGCGACGCATGGTCGTGCGCATCTGCCCGATATTCTTCGCCGTCAGCTCGCGGCAGAGCCTTCGGAACTCCTCGCGCGGCAGGTCGTTCTTGGTGATCCCCTGCTGCTCTTCGACCTTGACCTCGGTGGGCAGGCCGTGGCAGTCCCAGCCCTGGGGGAACATCACGTTGTCGCCGCGCATCCGCCGGTACCGCGCCAGGAAGTCGATGTAGCACCAGTTGAGGGCGTTCCCGATGTGGAAGTTCCCGGTCGGGTACGGCGGGGGCGTGTCGATCACGAACTGCGGCCGGTCCGAGGCCGGGTCGAAGTAGTGGTCCTCGTCGCGCCAGCGCGCCTGCCACCGCTCCTCGACGTCGCACGCGTCGTAGGCCTTCGGCAGTTCGGGAAGGGTCCTCATCCCTCAGAGGTTGCGTGCGGACGGACATTACAGTATCGAACCGGAGAACCCAAGTTTCTTCACAATCCGGCGCGAATTACTGCAGAATGAAGAGGCAGACGGGCACCCTGCTCGGGACCGCCATAGGGCTCGGTGCGATGCTCGCAGCACCGTTGGTCTCGCCCGGAGGGACCTTCGCGGCGGCTCTCCTCGCTGTCGTGGTCATCACCGCCTGTCTCACCGTGCTCCTCCTCTGGCACGAAACGTACCCGACCGTGCCGATCATGGTCCTTGCCGTCCTCTTCGGCACGGGGATCATCCCGCTCTACGTCTTCGCGGTCACGCTCGCGGTCATGCTCGTGGGCGAGCTCGCGGCCCGGTACGCCGACGGCACCCTCTTCGTTCGGCGCCGGCGCCGGACCGAGGTGCAGCGGCGGTTCGAGGCCGGCGAGGTGCCCCCGATTTACCTCTGGTTCTTCGGCGGCGCGCTCGTGGCCGGGCTCGCCGTCTCGTCGGCGCTCGGGAAGCAGGAGCCGCTGATCGTGCTGATGGGCGTGGTCGTGGCCGTACTGCTCAAGGCGATCCTGGCGGACCGGGAGGACGCGTTCCTCGTGGAGATGCTCGGGGTCGCGATGACCGTCTACCTCTTCGACGACCTGGACTTCGCGGTCAACGGTCTGAACCTGGTCGCGGCCGCGATCATGGCCTTCTCGTTCGGGTACTTCGCGTACCGCGCCCGGGCCATGGACCTCTCGGGCCTCTTCTCGGGGGCCCTGATCGGGAT
>JADGNL010000065.1 GCA_017883495.1 Methanomicrobiales archaeon
CGAGGTCGTGTACAGAAACACGGGCGCGGCGCCGGTTGCGGCGGCCCAGGCCCGGCTCTCGGCCGTGGACCCGTTCACGTCCTCGGACGACACGGCGTATCTCGGCGACATGGCCCCCGGCGAGCAGAAGACCGCGCGCTTCGAGGTCTCGGCCGATAAGGCCGCAACCGCCAAGCAGTATGGCCTCGACTCCGAGGTCCGCTACCGCGACGCCCTCGACAACTCCCAGATCTCCGATACCATGAAGGTCCCCGTCTCCGTCACCGCCAGCGGCGGCATGGGCTCGCTGCTCACCTCCCCGATCGTCCTCGCGGTCATCGCAATCATCGTCATCGGCGGCGGATACTTCGTCTACCGCCGTCGGAAGGGTACGGCCTAGACGGGACAATCGGTCGGCCTCCGGCCGGCCACCCGTTCTCTTTCAGGAGGTTCAATGCAATCCCCATTTACGCTGCTCGCCCGGCTGATCAACGGGTACCCGAAGATCGTGGCCGGTCTCCTGGTGATCGTGCTCGCCATCTCGCTCTATGGGACGACGCTGATCTCGATGGAGACCGGCACGGCCGGATATCTCGACGAGTCCTCGCCCTTCGGCCAGAACTACGCCGAATACACCTCGACCTTCAGCGCCGATACCATCATCCTGCTGGTCGAGACCTCCGACCCGACCGGGGTCGATCAGATCCGATTCATGGACTCGCTCGAAGAGGATCTGCGCCAGCAGCAGAATATCCAATCGGCCTCGTCGATCGCCGATCTGATCAAGCAGGCGAACGGCGGGACCGTGCCGACCTCGTCCGCCCAGGTGACCGCGATCAAGGAGCAGGTCCCGAAGAGCCTGCTCGAGCGATACCTCCCGTCCAACACCTTCACGATGGTTCTGGTCACCCTCGACACCGGTCTCTCGAAGGACCAGTCGACTGCGGCGCTCAACAACATCCAGTCCCTCGTCTCGAGCACGCACGTGCCGCCCGGAACGACCGTCTCGGTGACCGGGAGCAGCGCGTTCTCCCAGCAGATGGGAGCCGAGATGCGCACGTCCATGGGCACCCTGATCGCGATCGCGATGATCCTGATGATCATCGTGCTGGGTCTCCTCTTCGGGTACGTCAGCCACCGCTTCCTGCCCGTGCTGATGGTCGGTATGGGCCTGATCATCACCTTCGGAGTCCTGGGTCTCGCCGGGGTCCAGATCAGCATGGCCGCGATCGCGGCGTTCCCGATCCTGATCGGCCTCGGGATCGACTACGCGATCCAGTTCCAGGCCCGGCTCGAGGAGGAGGCGCGCAAAGGGTCGCTCATTGACGCGGTCCGCGGGACGATGATGAACACGGGCCCGGCCGTCTTCTACGCGATGTTCGCGACGGCGATGGGCTTCGCCGCCCTCTTCCTCTCGCCGGTCCCGATGATCCGCGGATTCGCCCTGGTCTCGATCACCGGGATCGCGACCTGTTACGCGGTCTCGCTCATCGGCATCCCCGTCGTCGCCCGGCTGGTCAGCTACAGGCCGAAGGGCGTCCACACGGAGGTGCACGAGGCGACCGGGTACGACCGGTTCCTCGGCACCCTCTCGGTTCGGATCGCGAAGAACCCCCTGCCCCTGCTCGCCGTCGTCGGTATCATCGCCCTCGTCGGGGTCGCGCTCGACTCGTCGATCCCGATCTCCACGGACGAGAAGACATTCGTGCCCCAGGACATGCCGGCCCTGGTCCTGATGGAGAAGGTGAGCCGGACCATGGGTTCGACCTCGCCGGTCCCGATCCTTGTCACGGGTGACCGGGTCGACAGCCTCGAGACGCTGAACTGGATGATAGAGTTCGAAGACTACGCGCTCGCACACCATAGCGACCGCCTGACCGGTGCGACCAGCATCGCAGACCTCGCGGTCCAGTACAACGGCGGTACGATGCCGACGACCGAGAGCAGGCTCCGGGCCGTGCTCGAGACCATCCCTGCGACGACGAGGGCTGCCTATCTCTCGGGGCACGGCACGGCGCAGATCTCGTTCTCCTCGACCAAGATGGACACGCAGGCCCAGGACGCCCTCAAGGGGCAGCTCGAGGAGGACCTCGCGTTCACCAGCCCGCCGCCCGGTGTCAGCGCCCAGCCCACGGGCTCGTTCGCGCTCTTCACGAAGCTGATCGGCGACCTCTCGGACAACAAGGACGGTATGACCGTGCTCGGCTTCGGCCTGGTCCTGGCCACCCTGCTCCTCGTCTACCGAAAGCTCAATGCGGCCGCGCCGCTGATCCCGATCGTCGCGGTGGTCGGCTGGAACGCGGTCGCCATGACCGCACTCGGGATCGACTACACGCCGCTCACCGCGACCCTCGGCGCGATGACGATCGGAGTCGCGGCCGAGTACACCATCCTGGTGCTCGAGCGGTTCCTCGAGGAGCGGAGGAAGACCGACGACGTCTACACCGCCATCGAGCACTCGGTCCAGAAGATCGGGCGGGCCATCACGGTTTCGGGGCTCGCGACCCTCTTCGGGTTCTCGGCCCTCTGCGTCTCGACCTTCCCCATGATCTCGAACTTCGGGATCACGACCGTGATCGCGGTCGGGTTCAGTCTGATCGGCGCGATCGTGGTGATGCCCGCGGCCCTCGTCCTGGTGGACCAGGTTCAGAGCCGGCTCGAGCACCGCCGCGAGGTCCGGGCCGGCATCGCCGCCTGACCTGCTCGTCCCTCTTTTTAACCTGCGGGAGCAAACGATCGATCATGACGATGGCGATAGCGGCTGACGGGCTTGTCCGGTCGTTCGGCACGGTCAGGGCCGTGGACGGCGTCTCGTTCGAGGTGGGCGAGGGCGAGGTCTTCGGCCTGCTCGGCCCAAACGGCGCGGGCAAGACGACCCTGATCCGGCTGCTTGCGGGCGTCCTCACGCCCGACGCCGGTTCGGCGCGCGTTCTCGGGCTCGACCCGACTGTCGACGGGTCGGCCGTCCGAAGCCGGTGCGGGGTCCTGACCGAGACGCCGGCCGTGTACGAACGGCTCACGGCCCGGCAGAACCTCGCCTTCGCGGCCGACGTCTTCGGCGTGCCCGTTCCCGACGTCGGACCCCGCGTGGGCGAACTCCTCGCCCGATTCTCGCTCCAGGACCGCGCCGAGGAGCCCGTCGGCGGATTCTCGAAGGGGATGAAGCAGCGACTCGCCCTCGCCCGGGCCCTGATCCACGACCCCGAGCTCCTCTTCCTCGACGAGCCGACGGCCGGCCTCGACCCGGTCGCTTCCCGGCAGGTCCACGACCTGGTCGGGACCCTCCGCGACGAGGGACGGACGGTCGTGCTCTGCACCCATCACCTGGTCGAGGCCGAAGCCCTCTGCGACCGCGTGGGTGTCCTCTCGAAGGGAAGGCTGATCGCGCTCGGCACGGTCCGCGAGCTCTCGGATCGGCTGCTCGCGGCTTCGCCTGTCGCCCTCACGCTCCTCGATCCCGTGACCGACGCAGTCGCCGCAGCGGTCGGCGTCGTGCCCGGCGTCACGGTCACGGAGCGCGAAGAGCGGCGCCTGCTGCTCGCTGCCGCCGACGACGGGGCGGCCGCCGATGCGATCCAGGCCGCGGTCAGGGCCGGCGGCCGGGTCGTCTCGGCCGGCAGGCGCGAGCACACGCTCGAAGAGGTCTACTTTGCGCTCCAGGGGGTGCCCGCATGAACTGGCGTACGGTCCGCGCGATCGCGACCAAGGACCTGCTCGAGGTCCGGAAGAACCGGATCGCGATCTGGTCGATCCTCGGGCTCTCGTTCTTCCTCTCGATCGGGATGCCGGTCCTGATCGGGCTCCTACCACTGGCGTCGGGGGCGTCCGGCGGGGACCTCGGCCCGTTCGAGGCTCTCACGCACCTCCTGCCGCCGGGTCTGCAGGGCCTCCCGCTCGGCTCCCGGATGGTCGTGCTGATGCTCGGGTACTTCCTCGCGCCGCTCTTCCTGATCATCCCCCTGATGGTGGCCGCGATCGTCGGCGCCGAGTCGTTCGTGGGCGAAAAAGAGCGGCACACGCTCGAAGGGCTGCTCTACACTCCCGCGACGGACCTCGAACTCTACGCGGGCAAGGTGCTCGCCGGGGCCGTGCCGGCCGTCATCGCTGCCTTCCTGAACTTCGCGATCTACTCGGTGGTGGTGAACCTGATCACGGCCCCCATTGTGGGCGCGATCTGGTTCCCCACGGTCTCCGCCCTCGCCCTCGCGGTCTGGGTCGGTCCGGCCGTCGCCCTCCTCGGCGTCTCGGCCTCGGTCCTGGTCTCGACCCGGGTCGAGACCTTCCTCGAGGCGAACCAGCTGACCGGCCTGCTCTCGCTCGTGATCGTCGCGCTGATGGTCGGGCAGGGCTCGGGCCTGCTCCTGCTCTCGCTCCCGGTCCTGCTCTTCGTCGGGCTCGTCTTCTACGGAGTGGACGTGGTCCTGATCCGGCTCGGCGCCGCGATCTTCTCGCGCGACCGGCTCATGGCTCGGGCTTGACGATCAGGGTCGAGACCGACCCGTTCTCGATCACGTAGCCCGAGACCGAGCCGACGAGGAGGCGCCGGACCAGGCTCTTCTCGTGGGCGCCGAGCACGATCAGGTCCGCGTGCACCTCCACCGCGACGCGGACGATCTCCTCGCCGGGCGAGCCCTCGGGCGTATGCACGGTAATCTCGGTGCCGTGCATCTCCGCGTGCTCCCGCATCCGCCGGACGACCGACCCGGCGTCGTCGGCCTCGGCGGTCTCGACCGGCCCGTACGGGCCCATCACGGTGCCGTCGTCCTCGTCGTCGCCCTTGAGGAGACCGGCGAGGACGCCCTCGTGGACCGCGTGGACTACGTGGACGTCGCTGTCAAAACGCTTCGAGATCGCGATCGCGGTCTCGAGCACCTCCTCGGCGAGATCGGTTCCGTCGACGGCCGCAAGGATCCGTTTGAACACTGAACTGGCACCTCGTTGTCGGGGGGGCTGAACGCTGCTACAACGATAGGGCGATACAGGTATATGAACGTGCGGCGGACCCGACCGCGCGCCGCAGGCCGTTCCGGACAGTCAGGTCGAGAGGCCCGCCCCGTCTCCGTCGAGCCGCCTGATCCGGTTCTCGCGATTCATGGCGTCCCGGTACGCCTCCTCCGCACGCTTCCAGTCCGAGATGTCGCGCAGGGTCTGAATCGCCCCGATCTCGCTCCCGTCGCGGTCGGAGAGGGGGGACGCCTTCCCCCAGAGGTGTCCCCCTCGCCCGCCGCGAAGCGAGGAAATCGGAGTCTCGAAGTAGAGGGTCTCGCCGAACCGGCGCACCTCCGGATAGGTGCGGGCAAGTTCCTCCGTCGAGAGATCGAGGAGATCGACGAGGACCGGGAAGGCGCCCTCGAACTTCACGAAGGCGCGCCCGTAGTCGCGCGGCCCCATCACGTCCTCCCGCCGGATGCCGGTCAGGGTCTCCATGGCCCTGTTCCAGGCGACGACGTGCCGCTCGCGGTCCACGATGAAGGTCGCGTCGGGCATGAACTCGATCGCCTCCTGGAGCTTGCCGCGGCTGAGCCGGAGCGCCTGCTCGGTCTGCCGCCGTTCGGTGACGTCCACGATCGAGACGAGGACGCAGATGAGCCGCCCGTCGTCGAGAGCCACTGAGGCAGAGATCTGGGCCTGGAACGGCTGACCGTCGCGGCGCAGACACCGGACCTCGCCGAACCACTGCCCGTCGCTGAAGAGCGGCCCCATGATCTCGGTCATCAGGCCGCCGAGGGCGAGGTCCCCTTGCGCGAGTTCCGCATGGCTTCGGTCCATGAATTCGCCGGGCTCACCGTAGCCGAACATGGATGCAAAGGCGCGGTTGACGTACTCCATGCGGCCGTCGGGAGCGAAGATTGCGATCCCGTCGACCGAGGCCGCGATCGCGGAGTCCATGACCAGCAGATCGCGCTGACGCGCCTGAGCCTCGGTCACGTCGCGCCCGACGGTCTGGTACTCGAGGAGGGTGCCGTCGATACCGAAGAGTGCCCGCTCCGAATACTCGAGCCACCGCAGATCACCGCTTCCGTCGCGGATCTGGTGGAGGAAGAAGGCGGAGGGTGCCTCCGGCGTCAGGGCCGCTTCGGCCTCCCGGAGGCTGGCACGATCTTCGGGTGCGAGGAAGGCCGCGATATCGACGGCGGCGCGATCGTCGGACCCGAAGAAGCGGCGGCATGCATCGTTGGAGAACGTGATCGTGCCGTCGGCCCGGCGGCGCGAGATCAGCTCGGTCTGGTCCTCGACAACAGCCCGGTACCGCGCCTCGTTCTCGGCGATCTGCCGTTCGTACTCCCGCTCGGCCGTCACGTCCTCGATGATCACGGTGCAGCCGTTGCCCCCGTCCTCGAAGACGGTCGGGATCAGCGAGACTCTGCAGTGGACGATCCGTCCGTCGTACTCGAAGGAGAGGTCGCGCCGTTCGGCCTCGCCCGTGCCATCGGCCGCCGGCAGGACCAGCCCGCGAAGAGGGGCGAGGTCGACCCTGTCGAAGCGCTCGCCGAGGAGGGCTTCTCGCGGGAGCTGCCAGAAGTCGAGCAGGCGGTCGTTCGCCTGGATGATCTTCCCCTCGTCGTCGACGACCACGATCTGCTCGCGCGCGAACCGGAGAAGGCCCGAGAGCGGCACCCGCTGGGAGACCGTGTAGATCTTGGCCATCCCGATCTGCCGGACCTCCACCTGGCCCGTGAAGAGCAGGATCTCGAGATACTTGGCGGCCGAGTTCCGGTTGATCCCGAGCCGCTGCGAGATCTCGGTGATGATCAGTCCCTTCGGGTGCGCCTTGAGGAGCGTCCGGATCTTCCGGGCGATGGCCCGGTCCTCTTCAAGGCCCATGAGGATTACTGCATCACGGATATATATATAGTAAGTGAATTGTCAATCGACTCCCTCTGAAATGGTAATCGGAAGGTTCTTCTTATGAGGAGCCCGAATACCTGCTATCCCCTGCATCGGGGGTTGCCATGCCGCTCTCCCTTCGATCTCGACCCTTCTCGCTGACGCTCTTCGTTTTCATAGTCGCCCTGATCGTGCTGGTCGTCGTCGGAATCACGCTCGTGGACTACTCGATCGCGGAATCGAACCTCCGGAGCCACCAGCGGCTGCTCGAGGAGCAGACCGAGATCGACCTCAATAACTCGATCATGCTGGTCGACGAAGGGCTCAAGCTCTTCGACGACACGATGAACGGGGAGATGGAGCAGGGGCTTACGCAGTTCGCCGACGAGTACGAGCGAGCGGGGCGGAACCCTTCGGCCATGAACCTGACGCGCATCAAGCGCGAGGTCTTTCACGACACGTTGGACCTCTACGTGATCAACGCGTCGAACATGGTCGAGTTCACGACCTACCCGCCCGACCAGGACCTCGACTTCAGCACCGAGCCCGACTTCGCCGTTTACCTGGACAGGATCCGGAATACCAGCGGCTTCTACCCCGATCGCGTGGTCCGCGAGCCCGGATCGAACATTCTCCGCAAGTACGCGTACGCCCCGACGGCCGACCACCGGTACATCCTCGAGCTCGGCCTGATCGGCGATAAGTTCAAGCCCGAGCGCCAGCGCCTCACGTACACGGAGACGATCAAGGACATCAAGTCCCTGAACCCCTACCTCGAGGACGCCCGGCTGTTCACCCAGTTCAAGCGCCAGGTCGGGAACAGCTCCTTCAGGCCCGATGCCGAGCTCAAGGCGCGGCTCGACCGCGTGATCGAGAACAAGACCGGTTTCGACTGGATCGATCCGGCCACGGGCAACAAGGTGTGGTACAAATACATCAACCTCAAGGACGAGGATTACGGCTCCGATCTCTCGATGGTCGCCGAGCTGACCTACAGCAGCCGCCCGCTTGAGCAGGCCCTCTCCGACCTCGTCGGGTTCCACGCCCTTGCCGCGCTCGCCGCTCTCCTGATCGGGCTCGTGACGGCAGGAATCGTCTCGGGTCGCCTCACCAGCCCGATCCGCGGGCTCGTCGGGGATGTCGACGCGATCGCGCAGGGCGACCTCGACCATCCGATCTCGCCGAGCACGGCCCGCGAGTTCACGGTTCTCCAAACATCCATCGCCACCATGATCGGGCGGCTCAAGGGGACGATCGAGCAGCTCCAGCGGCACGAGGCGAAGCTCTCCGAGAGCGAGGACCGGTACCGAAGGACGCTCGACCTGATCTCTGACTACGCCTACTGCGAGGCGCTCAACCACGATGAAGAGTGGCGTCCCGTCTGGTCCGCCGGCGCCCCCGAACGAATCTGCGGCTACACGTTCGACCAGCTCATTGCGATCGGCGGATGGGGGCAGATCGTTCACCCCGAGGATCGCACCACTCTCGAGCGGCACATCGAGGCTGTGAAGGTCAACCAGCCGCACGAGAGCGAGTTCCGCATCCTCTCGAACGAGGGGGAGGTCCGGTGGGTCAGCCACCGGACGATGCCGATCATTGACCCGGACCTCGGTCGGGTGACCGGGTATTACGCGGCCGGCCAGGACGTGACCGACCGGAAGCGGAACGAGGCCGCGCTCCGCGAGAGCGAGGAGAAGTACCGGCAGCTCGTCGAGGACGCGAACTCGATCATCCTCCGGCTCGGCCCCGACGGCACAATCTGGTACGTGAACGAGTACGCGGAGCAGTTCTTCGGGTACGAACCGGGTGAGCTCCTGGGCCGCGACGTGGTCGGGACGATCGTGCCCGAGATCGACAGCGAGGGCAGGCGAACCGGCGACCTGGTGCACGAGATCTCCCAGGACCCGACTTCCTACACCATAAACCAGAACGAGAACGTGCGCAAGGACGGGACGCGGGCGTACATCTCCTGGACCAACCGCGCGATCTTCGGCGACGACGGAAGCCCGCTCGGGATCCTCTGCGTCGGCAACGACATCACGCGGCTCAAAGAGGCCGAGGAGGAGAACCGCCAGCTCTACGCCGAGCTCGAAGAGCGGGTGCGCAAGCGGACCGAGGACCTGGCCGCCGCGAACCGCGAGCTCGAGTCGTTCACCTACACGGTCTCCCACGACCTGCGGTCGCCCCTCCGGGCGATCGACGGCTATACCTATATCCTGCGGCACGAGCATCAGCCCGAACTGACCGGCTCGGGGAAGCGCTACCTCGACCAGATCAGCCAGAACGCGCGTCGGATGGCCCGGCTGATCGACGACCTGCTGAACTTCTCGCGGACCGGCAGGCAGGCCCTGGCCATCCGGGAGATCGACCCGGCCGTGCTCGTGGCCGAGGTGCTCGACGACCTCGCCGGCGAACGGCAGGGACGCGACGTCCGGATAACGGTCGGCGGCCTCGCCTCCTGCCGGGCGGACCCGGCCCTGCTGAAGCAGGTCTTCGCGAACCTGATCGGGAACGCGCTCAAGTTCACGCGGAATCGCGAGGTCGCCGAGATCGAGATCGGGTCCTCCGAGGAGACGGGCGGCCCGGTCTACTATGTCCGCGACAACGGCGTCGGCTTCGACCAGAAGTACG